>JAGVTS010000159.1 GCA_019136685.1 Bacillota bacterium
GGCAAGATCAGGGCAGATGATGCCCTCGTCATGGCCTGGTTGGAGCGTATCATTCTCGTCGCAGCGGCGTTAGGCGACGCTGTTCGCATTCGGCTCACCAAGAATAGCCTCCTAAACTATGACTAACTACGACCACTGATGATTGTGAGAGGGCGGATTGAGTGATCCGCCCTCTCCATGTGTCGCCGTGCTACCGTTTGAGTGTGGCAGCCCACTTTACCATCTTCTGCTGCACGTCGTTCATCGCCGCTTCCACAGTGGCACGCCCGCCCCATACGCGAGCGATTCCATCGACGACCATTCGCTGGACTTCACCGGCATACTCCTCGAAACCGGGGGCAGAGTAGCCGAACCCTGCAGGGTACTTGGCGGCCACGTCCACCATACCCTCGATCCACGGGTGCTCCTTGGCAAGCTTGGGACTGATCTCAGCATTCTGCCCCGGGATCTGCAGTAGATCCTCGAGCCATCTGCTCTGCCATTCGGGCTGGTTGTATACTGACAGCAGCGCAAACGCTTCCTGCTTGTATTTGGCCCGAACAGGAATAGTGTAGAAGGCGCCGCCCGTGATTGCCGCATGCGTCGGAGTAGGCGGAGCCGCGAATCCTACATGCTCATAGAGTTCCGGAGCTACTTCCTTCACATACGTGATCGCCCAGGGCCCGTCTATGAGCATGGCGATCTTCCCCTCGACGAACATCTTGCGGAGCATTGGGCCGTCGATGCCCTTGGGGGTCAAGTCTTCATCGAAGAAGCGCTTCAGGAAGGTCAGACCCTCTATGGTCTTGGGGTCATTCGCTGTGGGCACGCCATCTTTGGAGAAATCTCCCCCGAAGCCAATTGCCCACTGCATGAGCGGGATATAGGCTTCAAGGACATCGGCTGTTCTGGTAGCGAAACCGTACCCGAAGGCGCCGGTAGCTTTTTTCACTTTCCGCGCAGCCTCGAGCATCTCCTCGGGAGTGGTAGGCACCTCGACGCCCGCCTTGTCCAGAAGTTGCTTGTTGTATATCAACCCGTTAGGCGAGGCCGTCAGGACTACTCCGTAGGTCTTGCCGTTGTACTGCGCTACCTTCTGGACCGGAAGCAAGTTGTCTTTCCAGTCAGCCTTGGCAAGGTAGTCATCCAGGGGTTCGAGCAGGCCCATGCGCATCAGCTTGGGCATCATGTTGGTGAACACAGGCGCCAGGTCTGGCGCGCCTCCACCTGCCATATCAATGAGCAGTTTTTCCTCATACTGACCCGCCGGAACTAGAGCAGGCGCCACCTTCACTCCGGGGTTCTGGGATTCGTAAAGCGCTACGCCATCCTTGAACCAGTCGCCGGTTCCGGCTTCGCCCCACATCCAGCTTGGGAACTGAATCTGCTTGTTTGCGCCGCTGGCAACTCCAATCGGCGCCATGACCAGAGCTATCAGGAGAGTGGCCATCATTATTCGTTTCATCGAACCAGAGCACCTCCTAAGTAGTCGTTTAGATCTGCATCTATTCGTCCCGCTGTTCTGCCCAAGTCGCCCAGGTCTTGCTGTATGGTGCCTGCATCACCTCCGCCTCAAGTCCTCAACATCCCTCGCTTCAACCTGTCCGCGCATGCGACCGTAAGGCGGTCAGAAGTCGGACAGACTTTCCAGATCTAGCTCGACAGCCATGAGATGGGCTCTCATCGCCCTCTCGGCGCCCCTTGAGTCTCTCTCTCGGACATTTCTGAATACTTCATTATGTGTATCGTAATAGCCGTCATGCGGCCCTACGATGCCTACGGCCGGATAGTAGATTCTCTGCATCAGATCTAGTATCTGCCCAAGCGTCCTAATGAGAATACGATTGTGTGTGGCCTCAGCCATGCACATGTGGAACTGCCTGTCGGCCTGCGTAAGCGACTCGGCGCCCTCCGCCGACACACGAAGATTCTCCATGGCGTCTGCAAGCCTGGCGATATCGGCCGCAGTGGCCTTGCGCGCCGCAAGAGACGCTATGGCCGGTTCAATGATCTTCCTGGACTCCAGGATCTCGAAAGGGCTCCCCTCTTCTACCAAGAGCAGATCGGACCTATCAATTCCCCCTGGGCTCACCTTGGCAAGATACGTTCCTGCGCCCGGCCGCCCATGTATCACGCCGCTCAACTTGAGTGCACCCAGTGCCTCACGGACACAGGTCCGACTGACTCCGAACCTCTCGGCAAGGACTCGTTCGGTGGGAATGCGCTCGCCCTCTCTGATCTCGCCGTTCTCAATCATCCTGCGGAGACCGTCCAGCACCTCAGAGTAGAGGTTCCGGGGCTGTAGCATCATCTCTGAACACTGCCCTTCTCAATCTTGAGGTCAATTGGTCTGTTTATCCTACCAAGACAATTCGACGCGGCGAGCCCTAGTCCTGCCTCCCGGGCTCAGATTGACCTGGCAATTGCGCAGCCGAGTACTGGCAGTAATCCATGCACAGCTTCGCCATGACCCCGCACGCCATGGGCAGTGCATCCTCAGTCGGTGAGAGGCGCCCATTGTGAAGCGGATAGGCCACATCGCCCGGAGCCGTGCAGCCAAAGAACACATAGCAGCCGGGCACTCTCTCGGCGTACAGAGAGAAGTCGTCAGCAGCCATGCTGGGCATCGTCTGTTCGATGCATTCAGGCCTTAGTATCTCCCGAGCTGACCCGGCAGCGATCTGGCACATCCGCTTGTCATTCACGAGCGTCGGAAGGAGTCGGTCGTATTTCACATGCGACTCCACACCGCAGGCTCTGGAGCACATAGCGACCACTTCTTCGATTCTCGCGGCCACAAGCTCTCTCACCGGTTCTCCAAGCGTGCGCACGGTTCCGGTGAGGCTCGCATGGTCGGCGATGATGTTCCGCGCCTTGCCTGAGTGCAATGTTCCTACCGTAACTACCGCCGCTTCCATCGGGTCTACATTCCTCGAAGCGATCTGCTGCAGGCCCTGCACCACCGCTGAGGCTGCCAGAATAGCATCACGCCCCCGATGAGGCATCGCGCCGTGCGCGGTAGAGCCAACCAGCTCAATATCGAAACTATCGAGCGACGCCATGACGGGGCCCGGCCGGATTCCTACCTTGCCGACCTCAAGATCAGGCCACATGTGAAGCCCGAACACAGCATGAGGGTCGTGCTCCGCCAAGATGCCGGCGTCAATGAAGGCCCTTGCCCCACCATCGGTCTCCTCCGCGGGCTGGAACATGAAGACCACTGTCCCCCGAAGCTCGGAGATGAACTCTTTGAGGACTGCAGCCACACCTAGCAAGACCGCACAATGCATGTCATGGGCGCATGCATGCATCAAGCCTGGACAAGCGGATGCGTACGGCAGGCCAGTTTCTTCGGAGACTGGAAGAGCGTCCATGTCGGCTCTCAGCGCTACCGTTGGCCCGGGCCTGTCGCCCCTGAGTACCGCCAGCACACCTGTTCCGCCTACTCCGGTGTTGACCTCGAGCCCGAGGGCATGAAGCCTATCCGCTATCAGCTGGGCAGTCGCGTGCTCCTCAAACCCTAGTTCAGGCCGGTGGTGAATGGCTCTCCTCGCCGTAACCATGTACTCTCGCACGGCAATGGCTCTGGCAAGAATTGATCTGCTCTCGCATGCTTTCATGTGGCTTCATCCTCAATTCATTGTCCGTGTCGCACGTAGTTCAGTCCATATGCACAATCTTCCCGGGGTTCAGGATCAGCTTTGGATCCAGTGCCGCCTTGATAGACTTCAGCACCTGTATCTGTGCCTGGTCCACGAAGCGCTCCAGCGGCCCGAGGCGCTTGGCGCCTATCCCGTGCTCGCCCGATAGGTTCCCGCCATGTCGGTAGGTCGCGCTGTACATCTCATGAAGCGCCTTCTCCTTGACCGCCTCCCAGGTGGCATCATCCATCCCTTCCCGCAGGAGAGTGGCATGGATGTTCCCGTCCCCCGCATGCCCGAAAGCAGGGATCTTGACGTCAAACTCCTTCGATATCTGCGATATGCTCGACAGAAGCTCGGGTATCTCTGAGGTTGGAACTGTGATGTCCTCCATGCAGTAGACGGGGCTCACCACGCGAAGAGCTTCTGCAACGCACTTGCGCGCCTTCCATATGCGGTCCTGCGTAGCTAGGTTGTCGGCAACGTATACCTCTAGAGCTCCGCACTGCATACACAGATTGCCGATTGCCTCGTATTCTGCTTCAACCTGCTCCTCACTGCTGCCCTCCAGTTCGATTATGAGATAGGCGGCAGCATCACTGTGCGGCAGAGACGAATTGAGGTACATCTCGGCCGCCTTGATAGACAGGCTATCCATGAACTCCACTGCTGTGGGAACTATGCCGCTCTCGGTCATTACGCGCGGCACCACTTCAATGGCCTTCTGCATATCGTCAAAGGGAGCCAGAAGGTCCACTCGGAACTTGGGCAGCGGCAGCAACTTAAGCCACGCCTTTGTGATCACGCCGAGCGTTCCCTCCGACCCCACGAACAGATGCACCAAGTCATAACCGGTAACGTCCTTGACACACTTACCGCCGGTCGTCACAATCTCGCCGGTGGGCATCACCACTTCCAGCCCGTAGACGTGCTTTGAAGTCGTGCCGTATTTCACCGCCTTGTTGCCGCCGGCGTTCTCTGCAAGGTTTCCGCCTATCTGCGAGCTTTCTGAGCTACATGGATCTCCCGCATACAGCAGCCCATGCTCCCGCGCGATCCTCTGGACTTCTCCTGTAGTCACGCCGGGCTCAACGACCATGAACAGGTTACGCGTGTCTACCTCGATGACCCGGTTCATGTTCTCGCAAGACAGGACTATACCGCCGTGCATCGGCACACATCCGGCGGACAGTCCCGTGCCCGCTCCTCTGGGGGTGACCGGTATCATCTCTCTGTTGGCCAATCGCAGTATCTCAGAGACCTCGGCCGTCGTGTTTGGCTTCACCACAACATCGGGCATACGAACATATGCCGCTTCCGACACCTCATCGTGGGCGTACGGAGCAAGCTTCTCCGGGTCGGTGACCACGCGGGCGGGATCCAAAATCCGCATCAGCTCGTCAACAATCCTGCTTGTCACAGCTGCATATCGTCCCATCGTCACTCACCTCGCTCCGCAAAGACGCGCATTCTTCACCGCTCGGACCCTATCGATCAGCTCAGGCACTACCTCGAAAAGGTCGCCCACTATTCCATAGTCCGCAACCCTGAAGATCTGGGCGTCTTTGTCTTTGTTGATTGCCACGATGGTCTCTGATGTCTGCATGCCCGCAAGATGCTGTATGGTTCCGGATAGCCCTATGGCGACGTAGAGGCGCGGCGACACCGTCTTGCCGCTCAGCCCTATCTGGTGCGGGTACCCGACCCATCCCAGGTCGACCACGTCGCGCGTCGCGCCGACGGCCGCGCCCAGCAGCCCGGCGAGCTCCTCTACCAGCTTGAAGTTATCGCGACTCTTCAGGCCCTTTCCGCCTGCCACGACTATCTCCGCATCTTGCACGCTCACATCCTGCGAGGTGTCGCGCACAAACTCCAGCAGGCACTCTCCTGCGAACTGCGCATCATCGCAAACGGCCGACCTGACGACGATCTCGCCGTGCCGCCCAGGATCCCGCGGCAGTGGTCGAGCCGACTTGGGCCTCACCGTCGCCATCTGGGGCCTGGCTGAGGGCGTCTTGATTGTTGCCATGACATTTCCGCCTATGGCCGGTCTGGTCTGCAGAAGCAGTCTCTCTTTATCGTCTATGTCAAGTCCAGTGCAATCCGCTGTCAGCCCTGTGCTGAGCTTCGCCGCAACGTGCGGCATCAGAGTTCTGCCGGCAGTGGTGGCGGCAGCCAAAACGATCTCCGGCCGGATCTGTTGGATCAGCGCCACCAGTTCCGCCGAATGGCGCCTGGGAATGAACCATTCCAGGCGGGAATCGTCCACCAGATAGACAACGTCGGCGCCTCGTTCCACGATCTCGCGTCCGAACGCCTCGAGCTCGTGACCAATCACCACGCACGCGAGGCCGACTCCCAGCTTGTCAGCGAGCGTCCGGCCCCTGGCCAGCAGCTCGTATGTGACGGAGTGCACTGATCCGCCTCTTTGCTCACCCACGACTAACACGCCTGAGTATTCCACCGATTCACCCTCTCTCGGGAAACGCAAGTACTAGATGACTTCTTTCTCTATCAACAGATCGACTAGCGAGCCCACAGAGGCGCCTCCTGAATCCTGCTGCCTAAGGACGGTGTCACGCGCGAATTTCGGCCTAAACACCTGTACCACGCGAGTTGGCGATCCCGAAAGACCAG
>JAGVTS010000005.1 GCA_019136685.1 Bacillota bacterium
TATCCGAAATCGGCACTTCCACAGCGCCCTCTGAACCGGAGAAGGTGAGCGCATCGTTCGCAAGCCTCAACGTTCCGACGCCAAGGTCAGTTATGCTGGATGACGAGCCAAGCCGCCATGCACGCGCAGGGCGGGCAAGGCTGAACACCCCGTCAGGCGCATCTTCCATTTCACCGCTACGCAACTTCTGAATCAGGGCCGACCTATATTCGCTCTCCGTCATGGCCCTCCCGGTTTTCTCATCAACGATCCTGAGATCGCGCGTCACAGTCCATCTAGCGCCGCACTTGGAACACTCCAGCCCCGACCGGGTTTCGCGGAGTGTTGCGGCACCCCCGCAGTTGATACAGCCCCATGCCGCCACAATGGTAATGCCTTTGTGCGATGCCAAGGCGCGCCGAGGAACCGGGGGATGGCCCACAAGTGAGAACATCTTGGACTCTATCGCTCGCCGAAACTCGGTTGCCGATTCATAGTCGCACGGATTCACAGGCGGGAAGAACCGCACCTCCCACTCGCAAAACGCCGGCCCGGCGGACCAGGCAGGCCAACACTCGTGGGCGCCCAGAGACGTGATGGGCACAACGGGCGCGCCCAAGTAGTGCAGTACCCGGTATACCTCATCGCTCACGATGTTGCAGCCGCCGTCCCAATTGTATTGGCCTTGGGGGAATATGCCAACAGTCTCTCCGGCCTTCAGGTGGTCGCGCATGGCGCGGATCGCAGATATGTCCCGACCCCATTTGCGCTTGGGTATCGCCCTGTTTGCACGGAGAAACCATCTCAGAACAGGACTTCTGAATGCTTCATCGGCTGTGACGTAGTGGATCATCCTGTTGACAAACAATCCGATGGCGTACGGGTCGGCGATGCTCATATGGTTCGATGCAAATACCACAGGGCCTTCGGTGGGTATGTTCTCGACGCCCACTGCCCTGATTCGCCAGAGGAACGACGCTAGTAGGCGGACGAGGAAGACTGCCAGCAATGCCACGATGTCGAGTTCTTCCGCATCGGCGATCAGCGCCGCCCATCGCGGAAACAGGCCGGGGACGCTCCTGCGATAATCGTCATACCGCTCGCCAAAGGCGCTTGCCAGACGTGGCTCCTCTACTAGCTTGGCCCACGCGGCGAAGGCGAGCCCGAGTAGCGCCGCTAGGATGACGCGGCCTGGGGAGCGCATCCAGAGCCCAACGCCGATCCAGAATAGCGTGTAACCCCAGAAGAGCGGGTGGCGGACGAACGCGTAGATGTGCTTGTCCACTATGTATGAGGTGTGTCCGCCCGGCCAGTTCTTGCCCACGTACGACAAAACTAGGAACGCCCGAATCGCCACGTAAGCGCCGAACGCCGTCAAGATCGTGCCCAGAGCCGTGCTAACCGCCGGTAGCGGCATCGCAGGGAGCGACGCATCCAAAGCCGCCGACATCCTGGCCATACGCGAGGGCAGTATGACAAGGTAGAAGGCCGCTTGCAGCCCGAAAATAAACGGCATCCATACGCTGACCCTATCCTGTATAGCAGCATCACGAGAACCCATCTCTGTGCCTCCAATGGCTGACATCGGGGCCCGCCCCGCTCGCCTTGAGATGCTTGCTTCGGCTCTCTCTTGTCTCTTTGACCTTCCACTGCCTGATAGTCGCGCCGCGCGCAGCCGACACGTAGTCCTCCCAACGCACCGGCGAATCACCCTCCACCTTGAATTCCACCGCGCCATGCGGCCCCATCCGTTCTTCGCCTGAGGCTTGTCTGTTCCCTTCTTCAAACACCAGCGCTGCATGGCTCAGCCGCAGAGTCCCTTTTCCCAGCGGTTTCAGCCGGGGAAGCATGCGAATCTGCCCACCGAACGAGGCCCCCGCACTTCGAGCACTCCAGCCCTTGCCGTATACCCGGCGCCGGAGTCGTTGCCGGTTGAGTTGGATGTAGAATTGGGCGTCAAGCATCTCGATTGCTGCCTCCAGGTTGCTGGCTGACTATCTCCAGGCGATCCCCAGGCTACTTCCCGAACGCGGCCCCGGCAATCGCGGCGACCGGACCGGCCGGGTCGACCAGCCCCTTACATTCCGACCACGGCACCAGCACCACCCAGGTTCCCTGTGCATAGCTGCCCATCTCGTAGGGCCCGAAAAACAGGTCAATGCCGGCAGGGCTCACAGTAAACCTGTTCATGTTCTTGCTGGGCACGTCCCGGACCTCGCCGCTCACAACCCAGTCAGCGCCGCGCGCCTTAAGGTCCCGGATCACATAGTCGGAAATCGCTTTTTCCCATCCAGTTCCCTTCTTGAATATCTGATCGATGGTGAAAGCGGCGGCGGCGTTCTTGCCGACGCTCAGGTTAATAGATGTATGAAAGGTCATGCCGTGCGCGCCGCCGGTGAAGTGGTACACCTCGTTCATCATGCTAATCAGGGAGCTAGAGTAGTAGCGTATGGTCGCCTCGCTGAAATGCTCCCACGACCACCACGGAGCATCCGGCTCGAACTCAAAATCGTCACTCATCGGATCCGCAGTATCTCCCCAGATACTCGCGGCCGCGGCCCATACCTCGCTATCCACGAGGGCCTGCACATCCTGGAGTCCACGGTGTTTGCCGGCGCCGCTGAACACCGGGTGAGCGATATGTACCTTGATGAAGCCCATTCGCATCTCCTCGGTGGTCACGATTTCGGCCACTGCAGCTAGTTCGAATGTGAATGACTTGGTTCCGTCGGCACTGGCCCATTTGCCTCTCCACGTGGGATTGAGAGGGTTGAAAGCTCCGTCCCAGGACCCGGTAGCCGTGCCCTCATCGGTTCGCTCGATCAGCTGAATGCAGCCATCGGCGAACGTGCCCGCGACCTCCAGTGGTGTGCCTATCGTCTCGTACCAGTAATGTCCAGATACCTTCCCGTCTTCGATGTGCAACTCCATCTGAACCCCAAGCTTGCCTCCGACGCTCCCGGCAAAATGATATCCAACGGGTCCGAAGGCCAGCGCAGGTTGAGTTGGCGCCAGCACCATCACCAGCGCTAGACACATGGAAAACGACAGGAGCATGGCTCTGCCTAACGGTCTGCTCAACACCAAAACCGCCTCCCAACGTTCGCGCAATTCTGATCTCCGTGCGATGTCGGACATTTCCCCGGTTTCGATAGCCCTGCGATGCCGAGTATCTCACAAAACCGGCTCGCAACCCGCAGGTCTTACGGGTCAAGCATAACACATTGGAACGGAACACAGCCATCATATATCCAGCGCGGGTGCATGCACCGGCTGCGATTCTCAGAGCCTAAGATTTCATCCCGTACGATGACGCGATGGACTGCTGTTCAGCGCCTCGCTCCGCCCCTCGGCATTCCACCTTTGGGCCCGACCGAGCAGCGTGTTCTGAGTGGCCGAGCGCCGGATGTGCTATGATTGTGATGAACCAAGACCGGTCCGAGGTGAGTGTGTATGGATTGTGGTATGAATCCCGGTATGAACTGCGAGAAGGTTGCCGACGCGCTAAGCTCCTGGATGAAGGAACGTGCTCTAGCAGCAGGATGCCGCGGTATTGTGTTTGGCCTCTCCGGAGGGCTCGACTCGGCTGTAGTGGCCGGGCTCGGAATGCGCGCCATGTCCGATGGGTGCCTGGGCGTCGTGATGCCTTGCCACTCCGATCCCGAGGACGTAGAGGATGCGCTTGCCTGTGCTCGCGCTTTCAGTCTGCCTACGCTTGTGTGCGACCTCACTTCTATCTTCGACCAACACCTTGCCCTCGTTTCCGGCTGCCTGTCGGACGCCGCTGCCCACCCCGGTATCGCATCCGCAGCCCCCGCCCTCGCCGCCATGGCCGATACGGCCGCGCGCGTGGCAGCATCCGACCCCGGCCGCGCCCGCATGGCCCAGGCAAACCTAAAGCCCCGGCTGCGAATGACGGTATTGTACTACTACGCAAACACCCTCGGCTACCTAGTCGTGGGCACCACCAACCTAAGTGAGCTCACCGTGGGCTACTTCACTAAATACGGCGACGGCGGATCCGATATCCTGCCCCTCGGCGGCCTGGTTAAGTGGCAGGTGCGCGAACTCGCCTCATACTTGGGCGTTCCCCGGCACATAATCGAAAAGGCCCCCACGGCCGGCCTCTGGAGCGGCCAGACCGACGAGGGCGAAATGGGCATCTCCTATGCCGAACTGGATCACTACATACTTACCGGCGAGGCTGACGACGCCGTACAAAGGCGCGTCGATTCGCTGAGCCGCGCCTCCCAACACAAACTGACCCGTCCGCCGGTGCCGAATGCTCCACTGGACTGAGGCATGGGAGGGCCTATCACTAGGACCGATACAGCAGTGTCTCCCTGGTGAACATCTTCATGGCCACCGGCAACACCATGGCGGCTGCAATCAAACTCCCCGCAGCCGACAGGCCCATCGCATCCCACTGTAGCCCGCCGGCCTGCGCCATCCTGCCCATGGCCGCGAATGGGCCGTAGACCGGTATGAGGCATGACCACAGTGCTTTCGCCTGAGAAAAGGCAGCCACAAACCCCGGAATCATCACGGCGAATATGAGCGGCGTGGCGCCCGACTGTGCATCGCGGAATGTGCGCGCCCTCACACTGATCATCATCTGGGCAACGCTCACAACCAGCGCCAACGGCATACCTGTCAGGAGCGATGCCGTGAGCATGAATCCCGGTAACCCGCTATCCCCTGCCATGTTGGGCGGCATAACATTGCTCACTGCCCAGTACGCGGTGAGCGTAAGGACCAGAGGAATCACGGATATCGTGAACACGGCGCCCAGCTTGCCCAGGAAGACCGCTATGTCGGATGCAGGGGTCACAAGCAGCGACTCAAGCGTGCCGCGCTCTTTCTCGCCGGCTGTCACGTCGATTGCAACAAACAGGCCGCCCTGCGCCACAGTGACCGCGACAAGTATCGACAAGTAGAAAGACGCAAAGAAGGCCCCACGCTGCTCCGGCGTAGCCAGATCTTCTGCATTGAGCGCTACAGGGACCAAAATGGCCGGATCAACCTCGCGGGCCGCCATCCTCTCGGCAACCACCATCTGGTTGTAGGCGCCCACAGCCAGCTGCAGACGAGTATCGGAGAATCCTCCTCCGAAGATGCCGCCGGCGGTGCTGTTGGTAAGTAGTCGCGCCGTCGCCGGGCGCTCCTCCGAAACGTCTTCCGTGAAACCGGGCTCAAACACCAGGCCCGATTCTCTCTTGGCATCTTGGATGACGGCTTCGAGGTCGCCTTCGTATTCCTCAAGAGTTATCCCGTACCTGCCAAACGTATCCAAGAGCCTTGCATCGGCGTACGCGATTCCCTGCGCCGGTATAGTGAGCGGTTTCTCCCTCCGTGCGGTCATCGCCTTCATCAGCATGGGCGTGAAGCTGGCGTAGAAGATCCCAATTACCAGCGGGATTACGATGGCCTGCGTCATGCCCTTCCGGTCGCGCACCGTGTCCATGAGCTCTTTGCGCCATATGTTCATCACGTCTCTCAGCATCGTAGCTCTCACCTCCCGCTCACCTTGCACGTCCGCCGGCGTTACGGCCGCCGTTGACGTTGCCGTCAGCATTGGCGTACTCGCTTACAAGAAGGCCCTGTGCCCCGCCTGCCAGAGCCACAAACGCGTCTTCTAGGCTGCTGCACCCAGTCATCTCCATGAGCTCGGCCGGGCTCCCCACCGCCGCAATGCGCCCGCGGATGATTATCGCGACCCTGTCGCAGAGCCTAGCGGCCTCATCCATGTAGTGCGTGGTAAACAGCACACAATGGCCCCTGTCGCGCAGCATTCGGATAACATCGCGCGTCTCGCGCACGGCCATCACATCCAAGCCGCTGGTAGGCTCGTCCATTATCACATTCTTCGGGTCATGCACCAGCGCGCGGCCGAGGATCACCTTCTGCCGCTGCCCACGGCTGAAACCCTGAGTTCGCCGGTCGGCGAACTCGCCCATACCCAGCATGTCGATGACGGCCTGCACTCGCGCGTCAAGCTCCGAGCCGGAAAGGCCGTAGAAGCCTCCGAAATACTTGAAATGCTCGCGCGGAGTGAGTCGCGGGTATGTCCCGCTCGAGTCGGTTTGCACACCGAGCGCCCGGCGGACTGCTGCCGGATTTTGCCCCACCTCGTGGCCGTCCACAATCACAGTGCCCTGCATAGGACGGATCAGCCCGCATATCATCCTGAGGGTCGTAGTCTTGCCTGCCCCATTCGGGCCTAGCAGCCCGGTTATGTGCCCGTCGGGGCAGTGAAAACTCACCCCATCTACAGCCCGGACCTCTCCGTAATGCTTCACGAGATCCCGCACCTGGATCAACCACTCCCACCGTCCTTTCCAGTCCGCGCCCGGTTCCGACCGTACGCGCCATTCACCCTATTTCGCTGCTTTCGACCTGCGGCCCAGAATTCCTCTACCGGCGTCATCCGCCATGCGCCGTACCGGCGACGACACCACAGTGATGCTCTCTACAACCACTTCCTCCTGTATGACTTCCGGACGGGACGGATCACGAGTGCGCCGCACCTCCACGTGAGGTAGAACCACCGAAAGCTCGTGGGCAACGGCTGCCGCCGGCATCACCCGCTCCACAATCATGGTCTGCCCGGCGACGCCGATCTCGACGTAGTCTCGGGGCGCCGAGGCGCCGGCCGAGAACAGCGCGGCAAGCCGCCTCAGCACCCCCACCGCTGGGGCCATGTACGCTGCTGGGCTCAGTCTCGACCTGTGAACGGAAGTTGTCCGTCCGGGATCCTGGCCGGCCCCACGCACGCGCACGCGGGCCGGCGCCCTAACCCGAGTTGTCATCTCAGTCTCAATCCTTTCTCATGGGCTTTCCCGGTTACCAACATATGAGCACGCAGGACATGCGGACACGGTATGGAATAACTAGTGCATACAGGCATAGTCCATCGGATCGCACGAACGGAGTTGTGGCCGTTGACGAACAGGAAGGTTCCTTTCGCCCTGATGCTGGCCGTGGTGTGCACCGGGGCGCTGTTCCTGGTAGGCCTTGCCCTTTCATCGCAGAGCGTGCCGAACTACCCAGGCATAAACCCACTGTCCGCCAACCGCGTCGGCGCCATCGTCTTCACGGTGTGGGCCGTCACAGCGGGGCTGTTCATCGTGGCGGTGATACTGTTTGCCGTCGCCGAGCGGCGGGCAAGCGGAGCCGGCCCTGTGCTCCGTCTGCCCAAGACACGAACGCTCCTGGCCTGGCTCGTGCTGGCTTTGGCGCTCCTGACAGTACTGGCCTTCATGGACGGAGAGCCTGCACACCAAGGGCAGCAAGACCAGGAGCCCGCGGAGTCTTCGCAGCCCATCGGCCCGGAGGAACTCGCGCAACCACCCCGAAGGCCAACCACACAGCCAAGGTCCGAAAACCGGCCCTCCGTACAGCGCACGCCCGTCGCATCGTCGCCCCGGGCGGTGTATGCTGTGGTCATGGCCATGCTGGCATTGGCAGGAGCCCTGGCCGCGCTGATACTGGGCCAAGGGCGTACATCGCCGACTTACGCGCCCGTGGCGGCGCCTGATCAGCCCGGCGACGATCAGGCGATCGACCCTGCGTGGTCCGATGAAGAGGCGGCTCGCGCCATACAACAAGAACCCGACCCGCGCGTTGCGGTGATCATGTGCTACCGTCTATTTCAATCCGTGCTTGAGCAGGCCGAGGTTCGAGTCGAGGAACATCACACGCCTGAGGAATGCGGGAGAATCGCCGTCCGCTCCCTCAAGCTGCCGCATCGCGCCGTGTCCAGGCTGGTCAGCCTGTACAGCGGCGCCCGCTTCAGCGAGCACCACATCAGGGAGTCACATAGGTCCGCTGCCCTGGCCGAAGTACGCCGGATCGTCGTCGCTATCCGCGAACACATGGCTGCAAAGGCCAAGTCAATTCAACCAGCAGGGGGAGCGGGGCTGAAGGAGGTGCCCGGCACTGTCTCTTCTGGGTCCGGACGAGCATGATCAGTTCGCAGATTTTGTCCACATGCTGCTGACCATGTCGGTCCTCACCATACTGTCTTTGGACATATACCGCCTAAATCCTGTGTGGACGAAGCCGTTCACAATACGCCTCGCCGGTTTGAGCTTGATTTACGCTGGCTACATCAGGGCATGGCGAGAGGTCAGCGCGTCAGTGGAGAAGCCTGCCTCTTGGAACTCGCGCCGCAGGCGGCATTTCTGGGACTGGTTCGACTCGATGCCCCCCCGGCGCCGCAGACCGGAGGCGCCCCCAAAGGTATGTCCGGAGTTCGACACCATGTACCGGCAACTGCAAATGTCCATGCGTCGTGGTCGCTACTTCGCGCGCTTCCTGGAAGAGCATGGCGCGCCGCCTGAGGTTGTGGAGTATGCCCATGCCCATCTCGATGGCAACAGGAATCTACCTCACGAGCAGGTGTCATCAGTATTCGATATCATGGAGGAGTCGCTATGAGTGTGTACACGCCCGACCCCGCTGACCTATCGACCCCGGCCATCGCGTGGGCCTGCGGCAAGTGCCGCGAGGTCGTGTCCGCCGTGGGAACGGTGATAGTGGGAAAAGACGAGCAGCTGGAGTTGATCTTGACGACCCTGGCGGCCGGCGGCCACCTCTTGCTCGAAGACGTGCCCGGAGTGGCCAAAACCCTGGCTGCGCAGTCCACCGCTCAAGCCCTCGGGCTGGACTTTCGCCGCATTCAGTTCGTCCCCGACCTACTGCCCGGCGACATCATGGGCAGCTTCATCTACGATTCCCGCGCTGACTCGTTCAGGTTCAGAAGAGGACCGATCTTCACCAACTTGATCCTGGCCGACGAGATCAACCGCGGGACGCCCAAGACTCAATCTGCCCTGCTCGAAGCCATGCAAGAGCAGCAGGTGACTGTGGAGGGCCAGAGCTTCGCCCTGGACAAGCCTTTCATGGTAGTCGCCACTCAAAACCCGCTCGAGTTCGAAGGAACCTACCCACTCCCCGAGGCGCAAATCGACCGATTCCTGGCCCGACTGAGCATGGGCTACCCGTCCCCAGAGGCTGAACGCGAGATGCTGGCGCGCCGGCAGGCTCGGCAGGCAGATGCCGTGACACTCTCGCCCGTCCTCAGCAAGCAGGACTTCCTTGAGATACAGCGTGCCATTGAGACAGTTCACGTGAACCCCGACATACACAGCTACATCGTGCAGATAGTCGCGAAAACCCGCGACGACCGTCGAGTGCAGCTGGGGGCCTCGCCCCGCGGCAGCCTCGCCGTGTTCAAACTTTCGAGGTCGCGAGCTATGATGCAGGGACGCGACTTCGTGACGCCCGACGACGTGAAGGCCGTGGCCGTGCCGGCGCTGGCTCACCGGGTGCTTCTCCGGCCTGAGCTCTGGGCTGAGCGCATCTCCGGCGAAACGATAGTCCAGGATGCGCTGGAAGAGACGCCGGTGCCCAAAGCCGAATGGAGGTGAGGCAGTTTGCGTGCGCGTGTGGCCGGTAAGACCTATGTATGCGTCGCCATGTCTGGCGCGCTCCTGCTAGCCGCACTTGCGACCAGCAGGATCGAACTGTTCATGCTGGCCACGCCCCTCGTCCTCGTCCTGCTTCCGCTGGCTTTTGAGGCAAACGCGCCTGAGCCCGAATACACAATAAGCACCGAACTCCAACGTGATCGGTGCTTCGAAGGCGACAGAGCAGAGGCGTGCGTGACTGTGTCGGCGGCATCCAGCGTCCCACTGCTCAGCCTGCACATCATGGTGTGCGATACGGATAACCACGTACTTGCCTCGCGCCACCTCACTCAGTCGCTTGGGCCAGGGGAAACGCGCAGTTTCAGGTTTGAGCTGGAAATGCCGGTTCGAGGCGTGTTCTACGTGGGCGATGTGGTGTCACGGGCCTACACTCGCTCAGGGCTGAAATCGTACCCCGACCGTGTGTGGACCGGAACAGAGTGCGTCGTGTATCCTAGGCCCGACGCAATCAGTATGGATTGGAGCGTGTCGGCACGATCACGGCAGCATGTGGGCGAATCCGCCTCTCGGATGGCCGGCGATGGGCTCGAGGTGTCAGACGTCCGGTTGCATATGCCCGGCGATCCGGTACGCCGCATCAACTGGCGCGCAACCCAGAGGCACGGCCAGCTCTACATCAACGATAGCCTTCGCGACCGCAACATCGACGTGGTAATAGTGGTAGACGGCCTGGCCGACGTAGGAGAGCCTCCACGCTCCTATCTGGACTGTGCCTGCCGGGCAGCCGCCGGCATCGCGCTGGCATTCCTCCAAAGCCGCGACAGAGTGGGAGTCATCAGATATGCAGGCGCAGTGGACTGGGCTGTCCCGCGTAGCGGGCGCAATCAGCTCTATGCTATCCTGGATCGTCTGGCGCGAGTGCGCACCATTCAAAGTTACGTCTCGCCCAACATGCGGCTGATTCCTCGAAGCGTGCTTCCTCCGGGATCGCTGGTGCTAGTCATCACACCTCTGCTCGACGATCGGTCCATCCAGATGCTAGCGGGATTGGCCGCCCGCGGGTGCCGCCCGTTGGTGCTGTACGTGGCTCCAATGGACCTGGCGGCGTCGGCAGGACCCACCACCGACGACGCCGCGGCTCTGGCCGAGCGGTGGTGGACGCTGAAACACAGAGGCAAGATCGCGCAGCTTAGGTCGATGGGGCTGACCGTGGCTGAATGGGATGGGGTCAGCTCTCTGGATGCCTGCCTCAGCCGCCATTTCGGCGCCCCCGGATTCCGCGCGGGCCGAGAGGCCTGGTGTAGCTCCGCAAGGAGGAATCTACTATGAAGGCGACTCGCATAGCCCGGAGGCGGCAATGGTGGGCGATTGCGATGCCGACTGCATTGTGCATCGTGACAACAGGTTTCGCTGCGCTGATGGCGCCCACATGGTGGGTAATTGCAGTCGCGTCTGCGTCAACCGTTTTATGCATCGCAGGCGCCGCAGCGGGCGACTTCGGAATCATCGGATGGAGCGGAGCCGCAGCCGCCGCCGCATGTGTCGCCAGCCTTGTCGAGAACCGCCCAGTCTACTGGGGAGAACCCACCCTAATGTCCATTGGCATCCTGGCCATGCTGGAGATCGGGCACATCGTGTGCATCATGCGAACCCGCGAAGTGAACCCATCATCATTCGTTCAACCTCATGTAGATACCGATAATGGGAGTGTGGATCACGATGCAACACTCACAACCCTGCTGCCGTCCACGGCCCTCCGCCTGGCGGCCTCAGGCGCCGCGTCGCTCGGGCTCACACGTCTGTATCTGGCCTCCGCGATCTCCGGCGCGCTGCGCGATTCCGATGCGTTCTTCATGATGCTACTGGGCGCCGTCGCAGTAGGAGCGTGCATGTACTGGCTCGTGCGTGTCTCGATACAGGATTCTCACGGATAGTGGCGAATATAGTGACACGCTAGACTAATTCCTGGTATCCCATGCTAGACCAACCGATCGGGGGTCTGCCGTGTGAGCGTTTTAGGGCCTGTGGACTGGCTTCGTTCCGGCAATCCCGATAGCCGCCTTGACTCTGTGGCGAGCACAAGCGGCAGCCTGATGTCCACACTGGCCAAGATGGCAGAGCTCGAGGTGTTCTTCCTAAGCCCGGATTGCGTCATCCTGATGGCAAACAACGCCGCAGCGAAGGCAGCCGGCCTTCTCGTGAGCGACTTGATAGGCCGCAGGATTGATGAGGTGCTGCCGGGGCTGTGTCAACGTGTTGAGATGATCCGCCCTGAGCTGGAACGCACCGGCGCAGTATTCGTCGATCAAGGTGTGCCGGAGATGCGACAAGGCCGGTCCGTCCTGTATGACACATACGTGGTGTTCGTGCGCGATATGCTCGAAGACTCAGCGCTGGGCTGGGTAATAGTAAGGCTGGATACGACGCTACGCGCCAGCCTGCAGCATACTGTGGAAGCGCTTCCCGTGCCCATGGCAATCCTGCGTGTGCCCGAACTCACCCCTGAGCTGGCCAACTCAAGCTTCATAGCTCTCCTGGCGCCATCGGAGTCGCTAGCCGCAACTACGCCTGGTCAACCTGGGCGAGCGATTGCCATGATGGCGAGCGCAGCGGCGCGCACCGGAGAATACATCAAGTCTAGCACTTCATGGCCGGGCGACCCCGGCAGCGCGCTCAGGACGGACTGGACCGTTTTCTGCTGCCCGCTCAAGCGCTCTGACCAAGGCAGCCGCGACGGCGAAACCGTCGTCGTCCTGGCGCAGCAAACGAAGGCGCGTGCCTCGATGCTCCAGAGGCTCGACATCGCGCGCAGGTTGGGTTCGGCTCTGATTGACAGTACGAACACTCCGTCCTTTCTGCATACCGCTGTGTCAGCGTGCGCATCATTCCTCTCTGCGGCGTACTGCGCGATCATACAGCACGATCCAGCCGGCGGCCGGTTACTGAGGCTGGCCGAGTCCAGCCCGCAAGGGCTGATTCCGGAGTCGGCGCCGTTGAAACACTATCCATGCCTGGCCAGCATCATGCAATCGAAGGAATCCTCCTGCCGCATAATACAGCCCGTCGAGTTCCCGAGTCCACCTCAATGCAAACAGGCCGGGATCAAAACATGCGCTGCCTTTTCCATCGCAGCTCATGGCAGATGCTACGGACACATAGTAGCAGCATTCACCGGCGACGGTAGCAATCTGAGTTCCGATGACATATGCCTAGCGGAACTGGTGGCAGTCTACTGCGGCCTTGCGCTGGAACAAGGGCAAGCGGCCAGCGACCATGCGCAGCTCGAGGCAGCGCAGCGGGAGGCGGAGGGCGAGGCGACACAGACAGCCAGGCTTCTGGGCGCGCTCATCGACAGCCTTGAGGACGGCGTGATTATCGTCGACGCTGATCGACGTGTGATCCTGGCCAACGAGAGCGCCGCGACTCTCCTCGGAATTCCGCGAGATGAGATAAATGGCCTCAATCGGGTCTTCGCCCGCACCCAACTTACACAAATGGACGGAACGCCGCTTGCCGACCACGACCGACCCGCGCAAAGGCTGCTTCGAGGCCTTCATGTGCTCAGAGGCGACTACATGTTGACGGCGCCGGATGGGTCCTCTCGGGTGCTCAGTTTCAACGGCGGAGTACTAAGGAATCCTGACGGCAGCATAGCGTTCGCCATTACGGTAGGGCGCGATTGCACCGAGCGTGCGCAGGCGGAGAAGACCAGCCGGGACTACCTGAGATTCGTCTCACACGATCTGCGGTCGCCCCTCACCCTGATCTCGGCCAGGGCTCAGATGCTCGAGAGATCTGCCGAGAATCCCGATGGCGTGCGAAGGAATGCCCAGGCCATCATGAGGTCCGTTCGGCAGATGAACACCATGATATCCGACCTCACCGACTCTGTCCGTTTGGAGTCCGGAGGCGCCCTCGCTGTACGGCCTCGAGCACTCGACCTCGTCGCCCTCCTCAATGAGCAGATCGAAAGGTGGAGGGAAGCATCCGAGGGTAACCGAATCGAAGCTTGCCTGCCCGATTCAATGCCGCCTGTGTACGCCGACCCCGCCGGCATTGAACGCATTCTGGCGAATCTCATATCCAACGCGCTGAAGTACTCGCCGAATGAGGAGAAGATTATAGTCTCAGCCGCAGTTGGCGACGTAGAGGTAACCGTGTCTGTCGCAGACCGCGGCCCCGGAATCCTCCCTGAGGACGCCGAGCGCTTGTTTGAACGTTTCTTCCGCTCGGAGAGCGCGCGGAAGCACCACGACGGCCTAGGCCTCGGTCTTCCCATATCCAGGGCCCTCGTCGAAGCACATGGCGGTCGCATTTGGGTTGAAACCAAGCACGGCCGGGGCAGCGTCTTTTCGTTCACCGTCCCCCTATCACCATCGAATTCTCGGAGTTGATCACGTTGCAGCTACAGCTGGACCTTGTGAGACTGTTACTTTCGCTCTCCAATTGGTTGGACTGGTCGCATCAGGGCATCACCAATCACCATAAGCAACTGGCCTTCGCCTGCCTCAGCCTGGGAGAAGCGATCGGGCTGGATGACGATTCTCTGTCCAGGTTGTTCAAGGCGGCGTCTATACATGATATCGGCGCCGTCACCTGGAACGAGAAGCTGTCACTGACACGGTTCGACCTGGAGCACACACGTCCGCACTGCAAACGCGGGCAGTTCTTTGTACTAGAGAGGAAATCCCTTTGTCATCCCGTATCATTCACCTGTGCGATCGAGTCGCCATACTCATCAACCACGATGACCACATCCTGAACCAGCGAAAGAGCATTGTGTCGCAGATACGGAATCTCTCGGGCAAAGCTTCTGACCCAGCGCTAGTCGCGACCTTCGAGTCGCTGGCTCAGAAGGAGAGCTTCTGGCTCGATCTGGCCCAGCCGTCCTTCGACTTTCAGCTCAGCTCCATAGCGCCGGTGAAGCTCGTATCCGGCACAGCCATGGAACTCCGTGATCTAGCGGAGGTCATGGCCTACGCCGTCGACGCCAAGAGCAGGTTCACCTACCGGCACTCGCACGGAGTTGCAGCGGTAGCGCGGTTTCTGGCGGAGCTATCCGGCTTCGACTCCGAAAGGCGCACTCTCCTGGAGATCGCCGGGCTTCTGCATGACCTGGGCAAGGTGACCGTGCCCGGGGCTGGCAGACCAAATCTGAATTCTGCAGCTTACCGGCACTTGCATAGTGGCATTTGGCATTACTGACAATGGCAAGCGGTGCGCGGAGGAACAGAATCGCCGATATCGTGTTTTCTCTGTCACCACAAGAGATAGATCCGCGTAATCTTCGTACATGATAGTAGCCGTAATCAGCTCGGCGCGATACACTCCAAGGGAGACCGGCCGGCGTGCTAACAGACGCATGCCTCGAGGCTGACTTGGCGCATCCCGCTCAAGCTCTACTTATCGGACCAACTTATGAACTTGCCCATCAAAGGAGGAAGTCATGTTGATCAACCTGATCCAGGCGACTCTCATAGTCCTGCTAGTCCTGACCCTGTTCGCAGTTCCCACATTCGCCGCAGAAGACGATGTAATCAAAGCGGTCGACAACTTCGTGAGCAATCTGCCGTCTGACTGGTTCCAGATGAAGCCCGAGGTCCTCCTCAAGAAACTCAATCTGGGGGAAATGATCTTCGTGCTTGACGTCCGCAGGCCCGACGAATTCGCCGCCGGCCACGTCGAAGGAGCCGTGAACATCCCCGTGCACGAACTGGCGAAGCACGTCGACGAACTACCGGACGACCCCGACACCCTGATTGTCGTCTACTGCCGCAGCGGAGTACGCTCCATGTTCGCAACTTCGGCCCTGCTTGTCCTGGGCTACAGCACCGTGTACAACATGCCCGGCGGTTTCTTGGCCTGGCAGGACGCAGGATATCGCATACAGCGGTAAGGAAGTCCCCTGGGCTGTCGTGGCATTCGATCGACCCGACCGGCAACGAGACCCCGCTGTGCGTCGCGCCGCGGGGTCTCTCGGTTTGCTGCCTTATGCCTCAGGCCTCCTGTGCTCCAGCCCTGTGTATGCCGGACATCCGCCTACTAATCCGATGTTATCGGCCCGTCCATGTCGGAGGCTTCCTGCAACCGATTCTCTCCAACCTGCTCTCTGTCGCAGAGGCGCCGGCAGCTAGAATCCGGGAAACAGCGACCCCGCGTACTTGTCCGCCGCGTACTGGCGCACCTTGTCGGAGTGATATGCCTCCACCAGATCCAGAAGAGCCTTGTCAGTCTCACGCCCAGCCTTAACTGCCAGGATGTTCACCCAGGGGGAGTCAGCCTTCTCGCGAACGATCGCATCGCGGCCAGGTACGAAGCCCGCGCTCATCGCGTAGTTCGTGTTTATGCAGGCGATGTCGACATCGTCCAGCGCCCGCGGCAGCTGAGCTGCCTCCAGTTCCACAATCCTGATCCCGAGCGGGTTTGATACTACGTCGAACACCGTAGCTTTCCAGCCCGCGCCCGGCTTCAGCTTGATCAGGCCGGCCGACTCAAGAAGCACCAGAGCCCGCCCTCCGTTTGAGGGGTCATTGGGTATTGCCGCAGTAGCGCCCTTGCGAAGCGACAGGTCCTTCACCTTCCTAGAGTAGATGCCCATCGGAAAGATAAAGCTGTTTCCGATCTTGACCAGATTGACTTTCCTATCGGCGCAGAACTGCTCCAAGAAAGGATAGTGCTGATAGCTGTTGATATCGATCTCGCCCTCGGCCAGAGCCAGATTAGGCGTGATGTAGTCGGAAAAGACCACGATCCTCAGGGCGTATCCTTTGGCCTCGTAGATCGGCTTCACAACCTCGGCAAGTTCCTCGTGCACCCCTGGAGTGACACCCAGAATGATAGTTCGGCCCGCGGCGGCAGCCGGAGCCGACGGTCCCGCGGCAGGATGAGCGAGCATCACCAGCATTGCTGACCACAGAAGCGCGCGACGCGCCGCGAGAAGGGCTCTGGTTCTACTGATCGTCATGGTGTCTCGTGCCTCCTTCGTTTCGCCCGATTGAGCTTCACTGTTTCCTGGTTCCCCCAAGCAGTTCTCCCAGGCCTCACCGTTTGCGGTCAACCGCCGTCGAAATCGCCTGCCCAACCCATTGAATGGCTTGCACCAACACGACGAGCACTACCACAGTGGCGATCATCACATCCGTGCGGAACCGCTGGTAACCGTATCGTATGGCCAGATCGCCCAGTCCGCCGCCGCCCACCGCTCCGGCCATCGCCGAGAAGCTGACCAAGCTCACAAGTGTAAGGGTAAATCCGAGAACCAACGAAGGCAGCGCCTCCGGGAACATCACCCTGAAAAGCACCTCCAGCGGAGAGGCGCCCATGACCAACGCGGCCTCTACGACCCCGCGATCGACACCGCGCATCGAGCTTTCCACCACACGAGCGGCAAAGGGAATGGCGCCAATAGACAGCGGTACGATGGCCGCCTGCGTACCAATACTCGTCCCCACAAGCAGACGCGTTAACGGGATGATCGCCACCATAAGCACCAGGAACGGCAGCGACCTGCCCACATTGACGATAGCCGACAGCACCTGGTCAATGTGGAAAATGCGGTTGACCGGCCAGTCGCGCCCCAGCCCCGGGTCGGAGAAGAACACCAGCGCAGCTCCGACCAGAGTCCCAAGCACGATGGAAATGGCGCCCGATACAGCCACCATCCACACGGTCTCCAAGAGTGCAGTCCTAAGCAATCGAAACAGCATCGCAATCAACTCCACGAAAGCGTAGTAACCATCGCCTTGAGAATGCGCGACGTCGGGGTGCGCAGCACTTCCTGCGCAGGGCCCTTTTCGACTATCTGCCCCTCGTCGATCACGACAAGCGAACCGCAGGCTTGCTGTGTAATGCTGAGTTGGTGCGTAACGATGAGAACCGTTACCCCAAAATCCGCATTCACCTGCCTGATCAGCTCCAATATAGACTGGGTGGTTATCGGGTCCAGCGCCGAGGTCGGCTCATCACACAGCAACACAGCAGGGTTGGTCGCCAGAGCCCGCGCAATTCCCACCCGCTGCTGCTGACCCCCGGATAGCTTGGCCGGGTATGCGTCACGCTTGTCGGCCAGGCCTACCACATCGAGAAGCTCCTCCGCCCTTTGCCGCGCTTCCCGGGCGGGCGTCTTTGCAATCTCCAGCGGGAACATGACATTGCCCAGCGCCGTGCGGTGTGAAAGTAGGTTGAAATGCTGAAACACCACGCCCAGTCGGCGCTGGGCCTGCCTAAGTTCGGCGCCCGCAAGCTTCGTGATGTCAACATCGCCAACGTAAATCGCGCCACCATCGACACGCTCAAGACCCGTAATGCACCGAATCAGTGTGCTCTTGCCCGCGCCTGACAGTCCCACGATGCCGCATATGTCTCCCTGCTCAACCGCGAACGAAACCCCGTTCAGCGCAGGCGTAACCTGCCCCGGATATTTCTTCGTTACATCCTCAAGACTGATCATCCAGTAAACACCTCCTGGAACCCGCATACAAGCCCCGGACAGCAAAAAGGTCCTCCCGTTCCTGGCTAAACGCCAGGGACGAGAGGACCGAAATCCTTCGTGGTACCACCCTGGTTCGCGCACCCTCGCGGGAAACGCCTCGACAAGCGCGGCGGACGAGAACTTGGTTGCTGCTCCACACCCCACTGGGCACGGGCAATCACTGCATTCCACGACCGCGATGCTCCGGCGCTATAACGGGCGCGCCCGTCCGCGCCTACTGATCCCCCTTGCCGGCGTCGCTTCTGCTGGCAACACGGCAATGGCTGGACTTTCGGGCGACCGCTCGGGGGCCATGTTCCTCGCGTTTCCAAAGCGCCGGCTCTCAGCCTGGGCCGACTCTCTGTAGCCCGTACTCAGCGAGTACTCATCCCCGTCACTGCGTATGTCAATATAGCTGCTAAACACCATCTTTCGCTCTTGTCAGCAAGATTAGCACACACGACCTGTGTTGTCAACTCATCCGCGCCTCGCTCGACCCACTCGCCTTCAGCCTTGGCCTCCGGCATGTGACTCCGTCGAAATTGCCGCGAAAGCCTTCGGGAATACGGACCACAGGGGCATAGAGGCGGTCGCTGTGGCCTTATGGTATACCCTCGGGGGTATCCGGGCAGAGATACCGTCAGTTTTTGCCGATAGTTTTGCCGATAGACGCAGATTTTGAGTACATCCAGTTGGCCGATGAACAGCCAGGGCTGCCCTTGACCCGGTTGGGGGCCCATGGCACCCCATTATGTGGCGACTCGCTGGCGGCTGCTCCCATAGCCGACACGCTATTGTCAAGACGGCCCACATTATGGGGTATACTCCCACACTCTCTACAGGTTGCGATGCCCGAGCGCGCCGGATACCCCCCGAGTTAAGCGATCTACGGGCGGTCCGGCAGCCATCCGAAATCGATGTACTCATTTTTTGGTGGTATCTCCGAAACTGACGTCATAAATCGAGTACATACCAGCTCAAGCTGTTTTGGCCGCGCGTGTTCCTCGTTGGGCCAGCTGAAAGCCCTTTTGGCGAGGACGACCCCCTTCTGTCATCATTCTGTTTGGGGATGCCTGCTTGCGCTTCCACTTCATGATGCCTACAAGGACTACATGGACCCCGCGACTCCGCATCTCCACGAGCCGAGGCATCCGTAGCGCCATCCGCCGCATCGTCCGTCGCGCTGTCCGACGTAATCGCTCCGCCCCTGCAGGTGTGCAGACCATGCCGTAGAATGTCAACTCGACGCATGATACAAACGGA
The DNA here is from genome assembly GCA_019136685.1 of Bacillota bacterium. Classification (GTDB taxonomy): domain Bacteria; phylum Bacillota; class DTU025; order DTU025; family DTU025; genus UBA5389. The sequence continues at coordinate 19,144 of JAGVTS010000005.1, forward strand.
AGGATGAACATCTCAATGTACGAGTTCGACGCTGTGTTGTCGAGGCTTGAAGGCAAAATGCCCTGGACTGTGCTATACGTTCCATTCTCAGTATCCGACGAATTCGGAACGAACGGTCGGCTCGCGGTAAAGGCCGTCATTGACGGACACGAGTTCCGCGGAACGTTACTCCCAAGCCGCAATGGGCACTATATGGCATTCAACAAGGGTATGCAGTCCAAGTGCGGGAAGAGCCTTGGCGACACGGTCCACGTGGTGATGGAGGAGGACACCGATTCCAGAACTGTCCGCATTCCCCACGATGTCGAGGCCGCACTTACAGCTCAAGACGTAATGGTGCGGTTTCGCAGCCTCGCGCCCTACATCCAGAGAGAAGAGATCAACCGAATCGAGGGAGCCAAGACGTCTCAGACGCGGATGAAGCGGGTCAGCGCCCTTGCAGAGAAGCTATCCTAGTGGTGGAATAGCCAACCGTCCGGTTTCTCCGCAGGGTTTCGACGCTGCTGTGCGCAGTCTTGTTCACATGAGGACTAGATCACTACTTCACAGCCGTGATCATGGGGTCCATCTCAACCGGCGCGGGCATCTCCACGACCACTTGCACCAGCGGGCTCAGCAGTTGTGTGACCCCTTCCAGACTGGTAGACCGATCCTCAGGCAGCATTTTGCCGAACAGCTCCCGTGCGAACCGACCTCCGTTATGAGTCGGGCGGACGATCGAGAACCCGATCTCCCTGAGCCACCTCGCATACGACGCGCCCGACGGATGGCTCAAGGTACATACCCAAGCCCCCGTGATCGCGGGCCGCAGGGCATCAAGCGTATCGGGTGTAGCGTGTTCGATACCGACTGCCCCGGCACTAGCGCCGGCCGCGGCAGTCAGCGCAGATGCGACCTCGCCGGCGGACATCGCAAAGTCGAGTCCGTACTGATCGGCGCGTTCTTGCTCGATGTGCCTATCGTAGATGATCACCCGGCACGCTTCACCCATGTCAAGGAGCCACACTTCCCGCTCCTTGCCGCCGCGGTAGTATCCAAGCCCCTCATAGTCCATGCGAAGACGCCCCCCTGGGCGCAACACTCGGTGGATCTCCCGCAACGTCTGCCTGGGGTCGGGAGTCTGCTCAATCGAGCTCGCCACCATGACCCCATCAAACGACTCATCTTCAAACGGCAGTGGGCCAGCGGCCGGAACGTGGACGAACCGGGCATTGGTGATGCCCATGCGCGCCGCGTTGCCCGCGCACACCTCCACCCGCCGGGCCGAAGCGTCGGCCCCCACGACTTCCCCTGCAAAGGGCGCGACGGGAAGCGATGGCCACCCATCACCAGGGCCGAAGTCGAGCAGCCGGGCGCCCTGGCCGCGAGTTGCGAATAGGTAATCCAGGATACGCCCTCGATCATCCCAGTGCCAAGCCTTCCCCGGATCGAACGCTTTGTAGATCACCGGAAGGCCATACTCCGACTGCGACTCCATCGCATCGTAGAAGAACCTATCAGACGTGCACTGCACAGGCGCGAGATGAGCCTTGATCCATTGGATAGCGTCCATCGTTCCGCCTCCCCGTCCGGTCCCATTCGACGAGCATATCGTCTGTCCCACTTCCCGGTTGATGACAGAACAGCCTTTTGGAGGGTCGAATAAGCGAAAGGAAGCTCGCCGCGCTCTGCGCTAAGGGAGAGCGCGAGCGCGGCGAGCTACCTACTGGCGCCGCTGACTGCGGTTGCTCAAGCCCTGGTCAGACCCATCAACCGCCAACTGGATTGCAACCCGCGCTCCTCCGCGAGGAGCGACAGTCGATACGTAAGTCTAGAGATAGCCCCTCTCGCCGAGCAGTCGCACCGCCGCATCCGCATCTTCCTGCGCGACCATAACAATCGGCCCGGTACACCCCATGCCGCTCTCGGCGTAGATCCCCGCGGCCCAGAGCGCCTGCACCGCATCCTCCAACTGCAGGATGTCGACGCCGGGTATTTCATGAGTGACTACCTTCGCCGCCGGAGGAGTAATCCCTGCGCCTGCTCCGGTTTCGCCCGCGGCCTGCTGCGCCTGCTGCCCCGGAGCCTCGCCCACAGATGGCCATCCTGCGCTCCGTGCCGCCGCGAACTCGGCCGCCGCCACGCCCCTGAGGTCGCCCCGCACCAGGTCGGCAGCGTACCGTATGGCTCCGGCCACCACAGGCGCACC
>JAGVTS010000073.1 GCA_019136685.1 Bacillota bacterium
TCGCAGGCTTTTCGCAATCGTGTCGGGTACATAGCCGCTCTCCTCGATGATTCTGAGGACCTTCCGAGCAGTCTTGGCAGATACCGGACCACTTCGGTTGATCACCCTCGACACGGTAGCAGTCGACACGCCGGCCATCCGGGCGATGTCTTTAAGGTTCATGTCGCAGCCTCCCGCCTCCGGCCACCCGCCACTGCAGCGCTGGTCAAAGTCAATGTATTCGATTACATTCTACTGCATCGATTGGGAATGTCAAGGCGCCCTGCCGATATCTGTGCCGCCGTCATTCAACGGCATCGGCGTGGGCAACGGCTCTGCGCCCAGGCCCAGCATGCGGTGTTGCTCCTCGATGATCTTGCGGTAGTCGCCGCCGGTTTTGATCCTTTCCGCCAGGTCGCCAATGCCCTTCTTCAGCTGCGCCAGATGAAGGATGTCCAAGATGACGTGCTCAACGGCCATCTGCACGATCATGGGATTTGACGTGACTATGCCCAGGTCGGCGTCGGGCCTGATATCTCCAATCAGAGCTGTTCGGCAATCGGCGGCGACCATGATACGCCTGGTGGGCCACTTCTGCCTAATTATCTCCTCATCCAGGCCGTACTCGTAGATCGTGCCCACCCTAAAAGGCACCTTTGAGTGGCAGAACAGAATAACCGTTCGCCCGTTGCGCTCAGCCGCGTTCAGCTCATCTTGAAGGGGAGCGCAGTCACTGCCCCAGGCCGACACCACCACCTCGCGCTCCGCCCCGCCGATCAGCTCGCGGGCCTTGCGTATGGTGTCGTCGTATCCCGACACCCCTAGGATGTAGTTCTCAGCGTCAAGCCCCGAGGCCACCTTCCTCAGCCCACTCTCAAGCCGTTCAATGTTCGACTCATATGTCTCACGGTATCTCTTGACCAGCTGAGCCGGTGGCAACGGCGCATAGATCACCGGATCCGAGTCCACAGCTAGGGCGTAACCCTTGTCCACCAGACGATCCAGCACCCCGTAGATCACGGATCTGGTGATCCCCGACCTCTTGCTGATTTCGTATCCGTTTGCCGGGCCCTGCCTGAGCAGCGCCTGGTATGCCTTGGCCTCATTCATCGAAAGGCCCATATCCTGCAGAGTGTTTACAAGTTCTCCCACTTTAGCACTGCCTCCGCACATGCGATTCGCGCATGTGATATAGTAGTGGTAACGCTGTCTACCACTATTCTACTGATCTGCTCGCCCGTGTGTCAATGTGTGTGAGACGGAAGTGGAGGCGATGGCGGAGTGACCAGCCTACACGATATCGTTGCAGACGGCGCGCTCTCGCAAGTCTTGCGCTCTTTCAAAGAGGCGACAGGCATCGCAGCCCGAGTGGCATCCCCAGACGGCGATCCCGTGCTCGCGCCCACCGCATGGGAGGATTGCGCTCTGTGCGCCCTGGTGCGGGCCTCAGGCGATGGGCGGCGGCGCTGCGCCGAGTCATACGCTCGCGCCGCGCGGCAGGCCTCTTCCATAGGCGAACCCTACACATTCCAGTGCCATGCCGGCCTCATATGCTGGGCAGCGCCCCTGGTGGCAGGCGGTGAGCTTCTGGGCTCAATCCTGTGCGGCCAGGTCATAATGTGGGATCCGGACGACTTCTTCGTCGACGAAGTCGCGCAGCGCACACGCGATCTGGACATTCACCGGAGCCAGATCGAGCCGGCCGTGCCCCGGCTCGAGCAGGTCCCGCCCAGACGCGTTCAGTCGGCCGCGGAACTGCTTTCAGCCATGGCAACATACATAGTCCAATCAGAAGACCTCGCCCTCAAACAGCGGAACGAGATATATCGCCAGCAGCGTCTGTTGGGCGAGGCAATCCAGGAGCGCAAGCGACTCGAGCAGCAACTCTTCGCTGTGCCACCTGTGCGCAGCATGTACTCGCCCCGGCAAGAACGCGAACTGATGGGCGCGGTGCGGTCCGGTCGCCGCGCTGAGGCCAAGCGAATACTCAACGAATTGCTTGCCGACATCTTCCTCACCGAGCCAACCCGCCTCGACATCATCAAAGCGCGCCTTCTGGAGCTCGCCGTCTTTCTCTCGCGCGCAGCTGTCGAGGCCGGCGCCGAGCCCCAATTAATACTGGGCCTGAACTACGAGGCAATTCAGAGGCTTTCGCGCCTCGATGCTTTCGAGGATGTCTGCTTCTGGATCGTGGGCGTGCTCGACAAGTTCCTCGATGGAGTCGCGAACGCGCCCCTGTCCCGTTCCGGGCTGGTCCGCGAATGCATCTGCTTCATGCACGAAAACCTCAGCGCTAGGCTATCGGTGACCGACATTGCTGCACGGGTTCACATGAGCCCATCACGCCTCAGCCATCTGTTCAAGGCGGAGATGGGAATGTCGATCATGAGTTACCTGGTCAGAGCACGCATAGACGAAGCCAAAAGGTTGCTCGCCTCGCCCGGCGCCAACGTAGCCCAAGTGGCCGAACAGGTGGGTTTTGCAGACCCCGCCCACTTCAGCCGGAGCTTCAAGCGGGCTGAAGGCATCTCGCCCAGCGACTACCGCCATCGCGCGACATCAGTAGAATAGTGCAGAAAACCGCAGGACGGTACATGGACTCTCGGCCGGTGACTGCTAGAATGGGTACTGGATGGGAGGTAATAGCATTGTTCGACTACACTGAAATGCGCGACGCCCTTCAACGCGGGCAGGCCTCCAAGGTCAGGGAAGAGGCTAAGAAGGCGCTGGCCCACGGCTGCGCCGCCACCGATATCCTGACCGAAGGCCTGGTTTCCGCCATGGCCATCGTGGGGGAGAAGTTCAAGAGGAACGAAGTGTACGTCCCTGAGGTCATGGTAGCGGCTCGGGCAATGACCGCCGGCCTTGAAGTCATCAAGCCTATCCTGGTCCAAACCGGAGCGCCGCCCGCCGGCAGAATCGTCATCGGCACAGTCCGGGGCGACCTCCACGATATCGGCAAGAACCTTGTCAGGATGATGTACGAAGGCGCCGGATTCCACGTGGTCGACCTGGGCGTAGACGTATCGCCCACTGCGTTCGTAGACGCCGTCCGCCGTGAACAGCCCGATCTTCTGGGCATGTCGGCCCTTCTCACCACGACCATGCCCGCGATGAAGAGCACTATCGAAGCCCTCGAGCAGGCCGGCGTCAGAGGCCAGGTCCGTGTGATGGTGGGCGGCGCTCCCGTCACCGCGAGGTACGCCGAAGAGATCCGCGCCGACGGATACGCTCCCGATGCCACCACTGCGGTAGAAGTGGGGCGGGCGCTGATCGGCGCCTGAGACTGATATTGCCGGGAGGTTGTGACATTGAAGCTCTACGACCTGGTCAAGTCGTCGCCGCGCCGATTGGTCGCTCCTCTGCTGGGCTACCCGGGGGCGCGCCTCACGAACTCGTCGCTTAAGCAGAACGAGTTCAACCCTGCGCTGCATGCGGTCACCATATCGCGGATAGTCGAACGATTTGCGCCGGACGCAGCCTTCCTTATGATGGACCTATCGCTCGAGGCCGGAGCTCTGGGCCTGCCTGTAAGGTATCCCCTGTTCGAATCGCCCACTGTAGAGGAGCATCCTGTTAAGCAGGCGGGCGACCTTGAAAAGCTCAGCGTGGTCGACCCTCTGGAAGACGCCCGCATCCGCGCGTACATAAGGGTCATGGAGCTGATGGCGAGGTCCATATCGATCCCACGGGCAGCCTACGTCACAGGCCCATTCACCCTGGCCGGACTTATCATGGGCGCAAGCGATATCGCCATGGCCACCATAACCGACCCGAACCTAGTGCACCAGGTGGTCCGTTTCTGCAAGGATGTCTGCATCCGGTATTCCCGCGCCCTCACCGAAGCGGGGGCCGACATCATCGTGATCCTCGAGCCCACCGCCACCTTCCTCTCGCCTCAGGCCTTCGCCGAATTCTGCGGAGCGTACGTTCGAGAGGTGATTGCGAGCCCGGGGGCGGCCAACGATGCGGTGCTCCACATCTGCGGCGATACGTCACACATCCTGCGCGAAATGTGCGCCACCGGCGCCTGTGCTCTGAGCCTGGATTCGCCAGTGGATCTTCCGGCTGCCGCAAGCCAGGTCGACCCTGAGGTGATACTGATAGGCAACATCGACCCTGTGGGCGTCATGGTGCAGCAGTCGCCGCGGGAAGTCGCCCGCGCCGTGCGCGAGTTGCTCCATTCGATGGCGCGGCATAGCAACTTCATTCTCAGCACCGGGTGCGACCTCCCTTACGAGACGCCCCACGATAACATCGATGCCCTAATGAATGAGGGAAGACGGTGAACGCGCATTTCAGACTGACAGTATCGGCGCGCGGCGCGGACGCGAATCTCCCGCCGGTCCGGGTCCATGCGGGCGAAACCGTTCTGGATGCAATGAGGCGCGCCGACCAGAGCCTCTATGCGCCCTGCGCCGGGCGCGGCGTGTGCGGCAAGTGTCGCATCATCGCTCGTAGCGGCCTCGCGACTCCAACTGACGCCGAGCGCGACCACCTCACGTCTGAAGAGCTCGCAGCAGGCGTCAGGTTGGCCTGCCAGGCCCGCATTGCCGGCGATGTCGCGATACACGTCGTCGGCGCCGGGCCCGATGCCTCCGCTTCCGCCAACATCCTCCTGGGAACACGCGGCTTCGACCGGGCCCATTCCGGCTCCCCCAGTCTTGCGGAGCAACCCCGGCCCTGTCTCGACATCCGCCCTTCAGGCCTTGGAGTGGCTCTGGATATCGGCGCCACTACCCTCGTGGCTTATCTCGTAGACCGCACTACAGGCGCCATAAGGGACGCCGCAGGCACGCTCAACCCCCAGGCCGCCCACGGAGCAGACCTAATCTCCCGTATCGCATTCACCGAAACACCCGGCGGGCTCGAGATACTCAGACGTGAGATCACACAGGCAGCCGATGACCTAGTGCGCGAACTGCTTCAACGCTCAGGAGTGCCCGGCGACAGTGTGAACCTGGTGAGCGCCGTGGGAAACACCTGTATGCACCATCTGTTCCTGGGCATCCCCGCCGGCGGCCTCGGCAGGCTTCCCTATGACGCTGTGATTTTGGACACAGGCACAATGCGTGCCCCGAGCGTCGGCCTGACTTGCGTCAGCCCTGGAGCAAGCTTCTTCTTCCTGCCCAACATAGCCGGGTTCGTCGGCTCCGATGCGCTGGCCGTTGCCCTCATGGCCGGTATGGATGAGCGCTCCCGCCCGACCCTGGCAATAGACATCGGCACCAACGGCGAGATACTGCTCGCCGCAAATGGTAGAATCCTCGCATGCTCCGCAGCTGCAGGGCCCGCATTTGAAGGCGTCAACATATCAAGCGGGATGATAGCCGCCCAGGGCGCGATCGACCATGCCCGCCTCGCGGGCGCCGCGCCCCACCACGACATCGAGCTCCGCGTGATAGGCGACGCCAAGCCGCGCGGGATATGCGGATCTGGATTGATCAGCCTAGTAGCCGCATTGCGACAAGCCAAGCTCATATCCGACGCGGGCGCGTTCGAGCCCGAAGCCATCGATCCGGAAAGCCCGCTCGCCCGTCGCCTGGCTACCGGCCCAGGCGGCATCGAGTTCATCCTGTCGGACCCGGCCGACGCTGCGCTCCATCACGGCATAGCCCCCGCGCGCGTCGCCCTCACCCAGCGCGACATACGTGAACTCCAGCTCGCTAAGGCAGCTATGAGAGCCGGAGCCGAGGTACTGCTTGAGGAGGCCGGTATCAGCGCCTCCGACATCGACCAAATCGTGCTGGCCGGCGCGTTCGGCACATGCCTCGATAAGGACGCTGCGCAGGCCATAGGCCTCCTCCCCAGAGCGCCGCACGCACGGATCGCCGCGCTCGGAAACGCCGCAGGCGAGGGCGCAGCCCTGGTTGTCGCGAGTCAAGACGCGTATCGCGAAGCCAAGCGTCTCGCCGGCATCATTGAGCACATTAGGCTGGGAGCCAACCCCAGGTTCATGCAGGTTTTCGCAGATTCCATGCTTCTTGCGTGAATACTACCAGCGCTTTCGGAGAACGCGAAGATGAAGAGAGAGATGCAAAAGGAGACGCGAAAGGTAATCGACAAACCGCGAGCAATAGCTCTGCCCGCTGAGTCGGTCCCGCCCGCCCAGATACTGGAGTCCCTGGGCCTGGGCACGGCCGTTGGCGGGGCGCCGACAGACGTGGTCCGCTCGACTCTCGAGTCCATAGACTCCGCGAACGTCATGATAGCAGACGGGCTTGTGCAACCCCGCCTGATCGCGGCGGAGTA
>JAGVTS010000096.1 GCA_019136685.1 Bacillota bacterium
TGGTCCCGAGGGACAATGGGCCCGCGCCCATCTGCCCGCCTACGCCTACGAACACACTGGTAACGCGCTTCTCCTTGAAGTTCCATTTGAGCGAACCCGCAGCGATGAGCGCAACACCAACCTCCACTGTGGAACAGTCCACCTTGTACTCCACCGGGCCAAGGCTCAGCGCGAACTTCCGTCCACCCTTGAACGGGCACTTGTCGCTGCTCTCGGGCGCATTCGTCGATCCACTCTCACTTACCGCGCGCCCCGTTCCGCCACACCTACTGCAATGGCTATGAATCACGGGCAACTCTGCCAGCAGCCCGCCCGTGCCCGCGATCTGCGCCAACATCCCGTAAGTGCTCATCCTGCGGTTGATCTCTTCGCGCTTGTATACCAGCGAGTCGTATATGGAGTCGAGCACATTCTGAGAGAAAGCCCAGTAATCTTCGGCGGCAGACGCCGTCTCGCTATACAGCTGCGTCCATATGCCCTTGTTCTTGGCGAACTGCGCTTGCGCGAAAGCGCTCGCTTCCTTGCAGAAAGCCGCGTGAGCCGCCTCGATCTTCCCAGTCGCTCCATGCCTCATCCTGCCGCATTTCGTCCAGAGCACGCGCCATGGCCCGGCCCGCGATAGCCTTGAAGTGCTCTTCTATCAGTCTCAGATGAAACACCTGGTTCTCGAAACTGATCGTGCACAGAGCACTGCCGGCGCTCCGCCTCTGGACACTCGCGCGTTGTATCTCGGCTGCGAGTTGCTTCAGCTGCGCTGTGCCAGCCGAAATCTCACGGCGGATCTCGGCCTCGACCTTCCGGAACCCCGCGCTCATGTAGCCGGCGACGGTCGCTATCGAACTCCAGTCGGCGATCTGAGGCACAGTGAATGTGGACTGAGCCCCGGCTCCTCCCCCGGGCGCCGACGGCGCCGTCTTAATGCCGCCCTGCCACGGCGGAGGCAGCGGCGGAATGCTGCCCGGACTGCCGTGCTCCCCCGCTATCGCCTCCGAGCACGCGCTCTTTACGGCGCCGCAGAACCCCACCTGCGCGCCCCTGAGCATGACCTCCAGCGCCCGTTTGTAGTCTTTGCGGTCCATATAGATATTCCCAAGACCCGTGAGAGCCGGGCCGAAGTCTCCGGTCGCCACAAGCGCTTCATTGTACATGGTCTCAGCCGCGTAGGAGTCGCCCAGCTCATACACGGAGTTCGCTAGGTTAGTCAGTATCATGGGAGACCGGGGTTCAAGCTCCCTCGCCGCCAGCAGCACGGTAATCGAATCGCGCAGTTTGCCTATGAGACGGAGCATCGCCCCGAAGTTGTTGACCGCCAGCGGAAGCTCGGGCATGGCGATGACAGCTCGCGCGGCCAGTATAACTGGAATCTCCCGCGATGCCCCCGGCGCCGCTATCGCTGCCGCGGCCGTCGTTACTTCCGCAACATTCTCCCTGGTGGAGGCAGAGCCCAAGCCTTCCCGGGACCATATCCGCTCAGTCACACGGTCCACCGTCCACTGTTCCTCGACGCTGAGCAGCTCCCAGAACTCGTCATGATACCTCCACGCCAACTCTACAAGCTCATCAGCAGTGGGTATGTAGTCAAGATCCACTGGTCCTGCGCTTTCGCCTTCGGCCTCTATTGCGTCCTCCGGGTCATTGAAATCGTCGAAGTCGTCCTGACATCGGCGACCCTGTTCACGGTCTTGCCGGCTGCAACCGCCACGTTCAGCATCGTCGGCATCTCCGACGGCATCTGGCCCATCTGACCCATCATTGCCCCTGGATTCTTCGCGACGTCTGCCGATATCACCACAATCATGTACTGCCCCGCGGGCAGATCAGCCACCAGAGCACCCGACGGTACCGACGTCAGCATGACAGGTTTCGCCCCCGACGTGCTCGTCGCCATTGCCATATATTCGGACGTCACGTCCTCCCCGTCGCGTAGAACGATCAATTCCAAGCGTCCTGTTCCCGGTACATAAGCCGCTGCCCCGCCAGTCATTTCCGCAGCTGCCGGAGTACCGACGACCAACCAGCACAGCCCGAATAGCATCAGCGCGAGGGCCGCCCGGCTCCTGCCCAGACTCCTCATGAAGGTCTCCTCCGTTTCAGCGACTCCCATCGAAATTACGCGTGATTTTGAGTATTCTGTAGGCCAGCCTGAATTCCTTCGGCCATGGTTGACATCCTCCCCGGACTGAAGTCCGAGGATTCCTGGGAGGCGCCCCAGGCTGGTCGGCAACTATCTTGGCCCAGGCCGTTTCCGTCCAGGCTTCATCGATGTTGCCATGGGG
>JAGVTS010000019.1 GCA_019136685.1 Bacillota bacterium
TATCGTTCATCGACGTTATCAACCGCGGGCTCGCGGTTATGGATGCAACCGCCGCGTCATTATGTATGGATAACAACATCCCAATAGTCGTCTTCAATCTGCTGAAGGACGGCAACATCAGGAAGGCGCTTGCGGGCGAGCCTGTGGGAACCTACATCGGGAGGGATTAGGTTTGTACAAGGACGAAATGTCCATGGCTGAAACTAGGATGAAAGACGTGATCGAATCCACAGTCCGCGATTTCGCGGCCGTCAGAACCGGAAGAGCCAACCCGGCTCTGCTCGACAGAATCGTCGTTGACTACTACGATACTCCGACACCGCTCAACCAGATAGCGAATGTATCGGCTCCTGAACCTCGTCTCCTGGTGGTGACCGCATGGGACAAATCCGTCCTTGGGAAGATCGAGAAGGCGATACTCAAGTCCGATGTGGGACTGGTTCCGACCAACGACGGCAACGTCATCCGCATGGCCGTTCCTCATCTGACCGAGGAACGCCGTCGGGAACTTGTCAAAGTAGTCAGGAGGATCGCTGAGGAGAAACGCGTGGCAGTGCGGGCCGTGCGTCGCGATGCCATCGAGCAGTTCCGCTCGATGGAGAAGGAGAGCGTCATTACCCAGGATGACCTCAAGCGTGCGCAGGACGAGATACAGAAGGTGACTGACAAGCACATATCCGAAATCGACAAGATGTTGGCCGAGAAAGAGGTCGAGATAATGCAGGTGTAGGCCCCTGCCGCGTCCGACTCGTCACACCCCCTCGCTTGAGGGGGTTTATGCCATGTTCGTGGACGTGTGGAATACTCTGGCACTCAGTTGTTGGAGGGAGGCAGTCCCGGAGGTGCCCATGCATATAGCGATAACGATGGACGGAAACGGTAGATGGGCTCAAAAGAGGGGGAAACCCCGCCTGCACGGGCATCGCGCCGGCGCAGAGACAGCGAAGACGATAGTCCTGGCAGCCCCCGACATGGGCGTGAGTCATCTAACACTCTTTGCCTTTTCAACAGAGAATTGGAAGCGTCCGAATGTGGAAGTACATGGGATATTCCGACTTCTTGAGGAGTTTTTCACGCGCGAACTCGATACCCTGGCGAGTCACGGCATACAGGTCGGCGTAATCGGCGATCGGCGCGGGCTACCCGGCTTCGTTCAGTCCGTGATCGTTCGATCGGAGGAGATAACCAGGTCGGGCCGGAAGATGCTAGTGAACATCGCTCTGAATTACGGAGGCAGGTGGGACATCGTTCACGCCGTGCAGGCAATAGCCGCTGACGTCCAGGCAGGGCGCATTGGGCCTCGCGACATCACCGAGGAGGCGGTCGAATCGAGGCTTTCCACCGCAGGCCAGCCGGATCCGGATCTCCTGATACGAACCGGCGGCGAGCAGCGGATCAGCAACTTCCTTCTCTGGCAGTCCGCTTATTCGGAGATGTACGTCACGCCCGTGTTGTGGCCTGATTTCACCCCTGAGCACCTCAAGGCGGCCTTGCTGGAGTTCCAGTCGCGACACAGGCGCTTCGGCGCATTGGGTCCCATGGGCGAGGGAGGAGACAACTGTTGAAAGCCAGGGTGATAGTAGGCCTAGTAGGGGCGCCCATCGGGATTTTGGCGGTGTGGGCAGGCGGCATCCCTTTGGCAGTGGTAACACTGTTCGTGGCAGGCGTCGCATCCTACGAATACGCCCTAATGTGCCGAACTAAGACGTGGTCGCCCAGCGCTCCATTGGTCGTGGCCGCTTCGGCAATGTTCGTGGTCGACTCGGTGTTCTGGAATGGCAAACTCACCGGCCTCGTACTGGCCTTAGTGCTTCTGGGCTCGCTCTTCCTGGAGGTCGCGAAAGGCAAACCGGTCAACTCCGTGGGTGGACCGGCCCTAGAGGTCTTCGGATCTCTCTACTGCGGGTGGGCTCTTGGCCGGTTTTGCCTCATCCGGTGTTCCTTGGGCAGCGCGGGGCCGGGTCTGGCTCTTCTCTTCGTAGTCCTGGTGTGGATGAACGACATGGGCGCGTTCTTTACCGGCAGGGCATTCGGACGGCGCAAGCTTGCGCCCGGGCTGTCTCCCAGCAAGACTATCGAAGGAGCAATCGGCGGGTTTGCCTGGGCACTGGCGGCTTCGGCGGTGTTCAAGGCACTCGGGGACGCAAGCGGTCTGTGGTACACTCTCAACTGGCCCCACGCCTGTGTGTTTGCGCTGACTGTCGCCGGTTGCGGTCAACTAGGGGATCTTGCCGAGTCCGCCATGAAACGCGACGCCGGGATCAAGGACGCGGGGTGGATTCTCCCCGGGCACGGCGGAATGCTTGATAGGTTTGATTCATTCTTCTTTGCGGGCCCTATCGCATATTACTATCTCATCTTGATCATACCCGGTTTGGGTGGAATGTGAACGTGGAGGTGCCGGCGTGAGCAACCATGCCAAGGCAGGTATTGCCGTAGGAGTGCTGGCTATCGGCATGTATCTGGCGATCAGGTTCGTCCTGCCGCTGTTCACGCCGTTCATTGTTGCGCTCTTCATTGCCATCCTCATCGATCCCATCGTCAGCTTCTTTGAGCGTAGGCTCCGGATGCCCCGTGCAGTTGCGGTCATCATCGTCTTGGCCGCTTTGGGAGTGGTCCTCGGCCTTCTGGTGGCGGTGGGCGTGAGCGAGATCTCGCGCGAGATCGACCAGCTTTCGCGGAACATCGGAGGTCTATCCAAATCGCTGGCCAGGGTAGTAGACGACCTGACAAGAAGCGCCGCCCGCTTCTTTGAGGGGCTACCCCAGCCGGTAACGGACATAATAAGGGCGAACGAAGGCAGAATCGTTGCGTTTGTAGAGGCCGCCGCTTCCGGCATGGCGGGCTTCCTTCGCCGGTTGCCGCAGTTCACTCTGACTTTGCTCATCAGCATAGTAGCCACGTTCTTTGTGTCGCGCGACTTCTACTCCGCGTCGGCTCGCGCCGCTTCCGCCCTGCCCAGGGCATGGCGGAAGCAGTTCGGCAGGATCAGAGGCGAAATGCTGGCCGCGTTCGTAGGGTTTCTTAGGGCAAGGTTCGTCCTCCTTTCGATTACCGCTGTCATGACTATCCTCGGCCTTTCGGCGATGCGCGTGAGCTACGCATGGCTGCTCGGGTTGGCCTGCGGGGCGCTGGACATACTTCCGCTGGTGGGTCCGTCAGCCCTGTTTCTGCCGTGGGCACTCTACCACATACTGGTGGGAAACATCGGATTCGCGTTGGGCTTGGTTTCCGTGCTTGCACTGAGTTCAGCTGTCAGGCAGGTCGCCGAAGCCAGGGTAATGGGCAGGAATCTCGATCTGCATCCTCTGGTGGCCTTGATCTCAGTGTACGTGGGCGTGCAACTATTCGGCGTAAAGGGGTTCATAGCCGGACCCCTGGCAGTGATATTCTTCAAGGCGATTCTGCATTCGATCATTCTGCCGGTGTTTCCCCTCGACAAGGAGTAAGAGATGCTATCAGTCTGCATTCTGGGTTCTACCGGTTCGGTAGGCACTCAAGCAATCGAGGTGGCGAGGTCGCTGCGACTTCGGGTGAGCGGGCTCTCAACGTGGTCCAATGTCCGTCTCCTGGCTGAGCAGGCGCGCGAGTTCAGGCCCAAAGCATGTGCAGTGGGCGACCGCCGCATGGCGGGCAATGCCCGGAGTCTGCTGCGCGAGCTCTCGCCAACCCCGGAGCTGTTCGTGGGAACCGACGGCCTGTCGGAGCTCGCTTCCATGGCGGAGCACGGAATCGTGCTCAATGCGGTGGTGGGGTTCGGGGGCGTATATCCGACTCTTGCGTCAATCGACGCAGGGCATGACGTCGCGCTGGCGAATAAGGAGACACTGGCGGCAGCCGGCAGTATCGTCATGGAGCGCGCGAGGCAGCGAGGCATATCGATAAGGCCGGTAGACAGTGAGCATTCGGCCATCTGGCAGTGCCTGGCAGGGCAGAACAAGCCGGGGCTTTCGCGCCTCATACTGACTGCGTCCGGGGGTCCCTTTCGAGACAGGGCCGATCTATCCGATGTCACTGTGGAGCAGGCGCTTGCTCATCCCAACTGGAGGATGGGGCCGAAGATATCGGTGGATTCCGCTACGATGGTCAACAAAGCTCTAGAGGTCGTGGAGGCCCACTGGCTTTTCGACGCCTCGCCGGATATCATAGAGATTGTCGTGCACCGCGAGAGCATCGTTCATTCCATGGTCGAATTCGCCGATGGATCGGTCATTGCCCAGTTGGGCGCGGCCGACATGCGCACCCCCATACAGTACGCTCTCACGTATCCCGAGAGGCGCGACGGGTTGGCCGCAAAGATTGACCTTGCTCAACTTGGAGCGCTCACCTTCACGCGGCCTGACGCCGAACGCTTCCCCGGCGTGCTGCTTGGGCATCAAGCGTTGCGTCTCGGAGGAGTTGCTCCAGCGGTTATGTCTGCGGCAAACGAGGCGGCGGTAGACCTCTTCCTCCGAGGCCTGCTGCGCTTTCGCGACATCGTTCCTGCTGTGGCCGAAGCCATGAACAATAGCGGAGCCGACGGGGAACTCTCGCTCGAGGATATCGTTCAAGCAGATGGGTGGGCCAGGCAGTATGTAGAAGAGAGGTACGGCGGATGCATGCGCTCGCTTTCATAGTAGTCGTCGGTCTAGTGGTGCTCGTCCACGAGCTGGGCCATTTCGCAGCCGCAAGGCTCGCGGGGGTTCGAGTGTACGAGTTCGCCGTCGGGTTTGGCCCCCGGCTGTTCGCGAAGCGGATAGGTCAGACGCTCTACGCCGTGCGCGTGCTGCCGCTTGGCGGCATGTGTAGGCTGGCAGGGATGGACGATTCCGAGCTCCTCACTGAGAAGGTTGATCCCGACGATCCGGCGAGCTTCGTGAACCGGCCGTTCTGGCAGAGGATACTGGTTGTCGCGGCCGGGCCGCTGATGAACTTCGTGTTGGCGATCATCATCCTTACCGGGCTGTTTTCAGCCTATGGAGTGCCGATGGCCAGAATAGTGGATGTGATGGACGGAAGCCCTGCGCAGATCGCAGGCTTCAAGCCGGGCGATACGATCCTGAGCATCAACGGACGGCCGGTGGCATCGGTTGCCGGGTTTGTGAACACTGTTTCGACTAGCTGGGGAAGGCGCCTGGACGTGGAGATTCAGCGTGCCGGGCAGAGAGACACAGTGCACGTGGTTCCCGAGTACGATGCTGAAGCTGGGGTTGGTCGCATTGGCGTAAGGCTCACGGAGTCGCCCGTGAAATCCAAAGCTCGCGGTACTCTGGGCGGAGCGATCAGGTACACGTGGGGAGTGATCGACACGACCATCACCTCGCTCTGGGCAGCGCTGTCCGGCAGGGCCAAGCCCGAGGTATCGGGCCCGCTCGGCATCGCGGGAATGTCGGCTCAAGCCGCAGAGCAGGGTCTACCCACTCTCCTGATGTTCATTGCACTCATTTCCACCAGCTTGGGGCTGCTGAACCTGATGCCGGTGCCGATACTCGATGGAGGGTGGATCGTGCTTCTCGCAGTGGAGGCGGTGCGCGGCAAGCCGCTGTCGCCCCAGGTCGAAGAGGCGCTTAGATTCGTTGGGCTTGCGCTCCTGATGCTGCTCATGGTGTATGCTACAGTGAGCGATATTTCGCGGCTGATTGTCCGCGAGA
This sequence comes from Bacillota bacterium, assembly GCA_019136685.1. Classification (GTDB taxonomy): domain Bacteria; phylum Bacillota; class DTU025; order DTU025; family DTU025; genus UBA5389. The sequence continues at coordinate 5,631 of JAGVTS010000019.1, forward strand.
TGTGATTCTTGTCCGGATACGGATGGTGTGCAGGATTGATCACTCGTCACAACACCCGCCAGGTGCTGGCCGGATGCGTTCCGATAGGCGGCGGCGCCCCGGTGTCGGTGCAATCGATGACCAATACGGACACGCGCGACGCAGAGGCGACTACTGCCCAGATCAGAAGGCTGCAGCAGGCGGGGTGTGAGGTAGTACGTGTTGCCGTGCCCGATTCGGAGGCGGCGGACGCCCTGCGCCTGATTCGCAGGGCCACAGAGGTTCCCCTTGTGGCCGACATACACTTCGACTACAGGCTCGCCTTGGCCAGTATCGAGGCAGGCGTCGACAAGCTGCGCATAAACCCGGGCAACATCGGAAATGCGGCGCGCGTGAGCGAGGTGGCAATAGCTGCTCGCAGCAGGGGTATCCCAATACGCATCGGAGTCAACTTGGGTTCTCTTCCTCGCGAGCTTGTGGAGCGGTACGGTCGCACTGCACGCGCCATGACGGAAGCGGCTTTGGGCCACATCGGGTTGCTCGAACGCGAAGGGTTTCACGACATAGTTGTGTCGCTCAAGGCATCGGATGTGCCCCGTACGGTACAAGCCTACCGTATGTTATCGACGCGAATAGACTACCCTTTACATGTGGGGGTGACTGAGGCAGGTCCTCCTCCGGGCGGCCTGGTGAAGTCGGCAGTGGGGATAGGGATCATCCTCGGAGAAGGTATCGGCGATACCATTAGGGTGAGTCTGACCGGCGATCCCGCTCTTGAAGTCTCCGCTGGCCGCGAAATCCTTGCTGCGCTGGAGCTCAGGTCATTTGGGCCTGTCATAGTCTCCTGCCCGACATGTGGCAGGCGACGGGGCGATGTGGTGGGCATTGTGTCGGCTGTGCGCGAGGCGATCTGCGATATCGCCGTGCCGATGACCGTCGCAGTGATGGGCTGTGAAGTAAACGGCCCGGGCGAGGCGCAGGACGCTGATGTGGGCTTAGCGTGCGGACGCGGAGTCGGCGTGATATTCATGAACGGACGTGTGGTGCGCCGGGTCTCAGAGGAAGAAATGGTGCCTGCGCTGGTTGAAGCCGTGAGAACGGCTGCTTCCGCCAAGGAGACAACTTGCTACACCCAACGCGGGACTGGGGGGGATGACGATCATGCGCGTTTCGGCGATAGTGCCAGCGTACAACGAAGGCCCTAGAATCGCCGCCGTGCTGGATGTCGTTCGCCAGAGCAAGATGGTGGACGAGATACTGGTAGTGGATGACGGTTCGGATGATGATACTGCAGAAGTCGCGGCAGCGCACGGAGCGAAGGTGGTGCGCATGGGTCACAATGCCGGCAAGGGAGGCGCCGTTGCGCGAGGGATAGAATCTACCCTTGGCGACGTGCTCCTTTTTCTAGATGCAGACCTGGTGGGTCTCACCGTCGCCCACGTGGACGACCTGCTCACTCCGGTTCTATCGGATACGGCCGACATGACCGTCGGCATCTTCGGAAATGGGCGCCCTGCGACTGATCTCGCTCAGGCGATCACTCCGTGGTTGTCCGGTCAGCGCGCGGTGAGACGCAGAGCATTTGATGGCCTGGACTTGGGGGAATCCGGGTTCGGCATTGAAGCGTTGCTCACGCGGCATGCGAGAGAGTCGGGGATGAGAGTGGCGGAAGTCAAGCTTCCCAGACTCACCCAGGTCATGAAGGAGGAGAAGTTGGGCCCGATGAAGGGGGCAGCCCTGCGGGTCAAGATGTATTGGGATGTCTTGAAGACTGTAGTTCACTGGGACTGAGGCTTCAAGCAATATCTGGAGGGTCAGGTCTTGTCTACGACGCTGGTGATGGTTCCGTCCGACGATCGGGCGGGGCTTGGATATATATTCGAACGTGCCGGCATGAGCGCTCCTGAGTCCGTATCGCCTTCTTGCAGGATCGAGAAGGTCGACTTCCACCCCGAGTCCAGGCAATGGGTGGTACATCTGGCCGGTGATGGCAACTTCACCAAGGAGTGCTGCGAGCAGATTCGTTCAGCTTTTCGCAAGATTCTGGGAGATCGCTGCGATGTGAACATTAGGCTGGCGACTGGGAGCCCTGCTGACACTGGCTGTCATGCCGATCTCCACGGTATCGACAGCAACACACTGGAAAGCCGGTGGGAACAGATCGCCCGACGCGTGCTGGACCGCGCTCCCAGTGTGGGAGTGTGGCTGGGCCAGGCCAGATGTCGAATACTCGGCGACCGAATGGTCGTCGAGGTGCCGGGAGAGGTACAGTGCACCAAGCTGGCAGAGCGTGGATGCGCGGCTCTGATCTCGGACGCTCTCTACGACATCGCCAGCGTCAGGATAGCAGTATCGATAGAGGTGGGCGAGTTCGACGCACCCGAGGTCCCGGATGATGATGTGTGTATGCAGCCGGATGCGGATGCTTACGCCGCCTCAGGCAGTCGGCCCGCGCCCCCTGCTCAGGCATCTCCGACTGAGAGACGTCGTGGCAGGAGACGCCGCGTCGTCACCGACGAAGGCGCTATTCGCGGACGCCGGTTTGCCGACGCGCCCCAGCCTCTGTCCATCCTGGTTCAGGGTCAGAGGAAGGCCGTGGCCCAGGGAGAAGTGTTTGGGTTCGAGGAGAGGCTGACCCGCACCGGCCTCAAGATAGTAAGCTTCTCCATCACCGATAAGCAGGATTCCATCGCCTGTAAGTGCTTCTGTGACCCGGAAGAGCCGCCGTTCGAGCTTTCGGAAGGTCAGTGGGTGCGCGTCCGGGGAGATGTGCAGTACGATCAGTACGCCAGGGAGATAGTGCTGGCGGTATCGGACATCATGCCCGACTCCAAGCCTGCGCGGTCGGACATGGCGCCGGATAAGCGCATTGAGCTTCACCTGCATACCAAGATGAGCGCCATGGACTCTGTGTGCGATGTCGAATCCGCTATCCGGCAGGCCGCGGCATGGAATCACCAGGCGGTGGCCATTACAGATCACGGCGTTGTGCAGTCGTTTCCAGACGCATTCGCTGCCGGCAAGAAGCATGGTGTCAAGATCATATACGGCATGGAAGGCTATCTCGTGGATGATGCGAAGGCCGATGACTCCCCCACGTATCACGTTACGATTCTAGCGAGAAACGCCGCCGGCTTGAGAGACCTCTACATGCTAGTGTCGGCGTCGCACCTCAACTACTTCCACCGGCATCCCCGAATACCCCGGACGCTTCTTGCGCAGGCGCGCTCGAATCTTCTCGTCGGTTCTGCCTGTGCCGCCGGAGAGCTGTTTCGCGCCGCGCTGGATGGCGCCTCCGATGACGAACTCGACCGCATTGCGAAGTTCTACGATTACCTGGAGATCATGCCGGCCGGCAACGACGAGTTCCTGATACGGTCGGGCAGGCTCCGCGGAATCGACGAGGTGCAGGCCATTGCGGCCCGAATATACGGTATTGGCAAGCGCCTGGGCATCCCAGTAGTCGCCACGGGCGATGTCCATTTTTTGGACCCAGCAGACGAGGCATACCGCCGTGTCCTCATGGCAGGGCAGGGATATGAAGACGCCGATCATCAGGCGCCTTTGTACTACCGTACCACAGACGAGATGCTTTGCGACTTCTCCTTCCTCGGGCAACAGGTGAGCCGAGAGGTCGTCATCGACAACCCCAAAACCATCGCTGCGCAGATTGAGCACATAAGGCCAGTCCCTGCCGAATTGGCCACTCCGCAAATCGAAGGGGCCGACGAGGACGTGCGCGCACGAACGTACATGAAAGCGCGCGAGCTCTATGGAGATCCGCTTCCGGAGCCTGTCAGGTCGCGCCTAGAGCGCGAATTGACATCGATTATCGACAACGGTTTCGCTGTCAACTACGATATCGCTGCGAAACTGGTGCGGAAATCGGTCGAAGATGGATACCCTGTGGGTTCCAGAGGATCAGTCGGTTCTTCTCTTGTTGCCACTATGTGCGGCATAACGGAGGTAAACCCCTTACCGCCTCATTACCTTTGCCGCAACTGCCGTCACAGCGACTTCGACCATGGTGTGCCGGTGGAGTCGGGCTACGATCTGCCGGACGGGCAGTGCCCCCGCTGCGGCTCAAAGCTAGGCAAAGACGGACAGAACATCCCCTTTGAGACCTTCTTGGGCTTTGAGGGCGACAAGGTTCCCGACATCGATCTCAATTTCTCCGGGCAGTACCAGTCGACGATCCACAAGTACGCCGAAGAGCTGTTCGGGGCCGACCATGTATTTCGAGCGGGCACCATCGCTACCGTGGCTGACAGAACAGCGTACGGCTTCGTTAAGGCTTACGCCGAATCGCACAGGCTCACCCTGCGCAATGCCGAGGTATCTAGGCTTGCTCGAGGGTGCTCCGGCGTCAAAAGGACTACCGGTCAGCACCCGGGGGGTGTGATGATTGTGCCAAGGGGCAGAGATGTTCATGAGTTCACGCCCGTGCAGCATCCTGCTAATGACAGGCAGTCCGAGATTGTGACGACGCATTTCGAGTACAAGACGATTCACGACTGCCTTCTCAAATTGGACCTGCTCGGCCATGACGATCCGACTATGATCAAGATGCTGGAGGACCTGACAGGCATATCCGCCGGCGACATACCCATGGACGATCCGGCCACGACGTCGATTTTCTCCGGGGTTGAGGCGCTTAACCTCGACCCTGAGGAAAGCGGAATGACTGTGGGCACCGTAGCCATTCCGGAATTCGGCACCAAGTTCGTGCGGGGGATGCTGGAGGCGACCAGGCCCAAATCCTTCGGCGAACTCGTGCGCATCAGCGGCCTGTCTCACGGGACTGACGTGTGGCTCAACAATGCGCAGAGCCTGATCGAATCGGGCATCGCGCGGCTGACCGATGTGATTGCCTGCCGGGATGACATCATGAACAGGCTGATCGCCGACGGGTTAGCCCCGAAAGACGCTTTCAGGATAATGGAGCGCGTGAGAAAGGGCAGGGGATTGGCCGAAGGCGATGATCAGCTCATGCGGGATCACGGTGTGCCCGAGTGGTACATCGACTCCTGCAACAAGATAAAGTACATGTTCCCCAGGGCTCATGCCGCAGCGTACGTCACTATGTCATTTCGCATCGCCTATTTCAAGGTACATCGTCCGATCGAGTTCTACGCATGCTACTTCACCATAAGGGCCTCCGATTTCGACGCCTCCATCATTTCCATGAGTGTGCAGGATATCATGGGAGCTCTGAGCGCAATCGACGCGAATCAGGATGCTACAGGGCGCGAGAAAAGCCTGGCCGCAATCATGGAGGCTGTGGCCGAAGCCAGGATGCGGGGGATCACGTTTCTTCCTGTGGATATCGTCAGGTCGTGCGCCACGAGGTTCGCCATCGAAGATGGATCCGTCAGGCTTCCGCTGGTGAGCGTCGCATCCTTGGGAGACGCTGCGGCCTTGAGCGTGGTGCAGGCGCGCGAAGAGCGGCCGTTCAGCTCCATACAGGACCTGCGCGACCGGACGCGCCTCACGCGGTCGCACATAGATACGCTTCGCGACACCGGAGCTCTGGCCGGTCTGCCCGAGACGAATCAGCTGTCGCTCTTCTAGCCCTTGCAAGCCGCATCAGCCTGTGGTATATTGAAAACTGTGAGGATAGCCGGTGACAGGCGTGTGCGGAGAGTGTTTTCGGAGAGTGGGTCGGTCCCACTCTTTACTCTTGTCTGACCGCGAAAGGGCCAAAGCCCTGCGTTTTCCGGCCATGTGGGAGGGCTGAGCTGTATGGACCGTCGGCGGATCGAGATCCGCGCAAGGAGCATTGCCGAGTCAGCCGCCGGGCCGCTCGGCCTGAAGGTGATCGATGCGGAGTTCGTTCGCGACTCCGGCTACTGGTATCTGCGAGTGTACATAGATAAGCCAGGCGGGGTAGCCATCGATGATTGCGCTGACTTGTCCACCGCGATCGGGGCTGAACTTGACCGACAGGACTTCATCCCAGAAAGCTACATTCTGGAGGTGTCGTCTTCCGGGGAAAAGCCAATCAGACGCGACGAGGAATACGATGAGTTCAGGGGCAGATGGGCCCTGATCAACACTTACACAGAGATCAACGGATGTAAACGTTTCGAGGGGCGGCTCATGGGCATGGTCGGCGATTCGGTTACGATGCAGGTGGACGGCAAGACCATCGAAATACCACGACGCAGGATCAGCGCTGCCAGGCTGGCGGTTCCTCTCAAGGAGGTGTGCGGTGATGAGTCAGAATGATGGCCTCGAGATAGTCCGGGCGCTGGATGAACTCCAGAAAGAGCGCGGAATAACCAAAGAAGTGCTGCTAGATGCGATTGAAGCGGCGCTCGTTTCGGCGTTCAAGAGGCACTATGGCTCGTCGCAGAATGTAAGGGTAATCATTGACCCTGGCACCGGCAAGGTACTGGTGCTGGCGCGCAAGGCCGTCGTGGAGGAAGTGGAAGACCCCAAGACGCAGATCTCGCTGGATGATGCTAGGGCGATCGACCCAGGCTACAACCCGGGCGATGTGATCGAAAACGAGGTCACCCCCAGGGAATTCGGCCGGATAGCAGCGCAGACTGCTAAGCAGGTAGTGGTGCAGCGCATCCGTGAGGCCGAGCGGGGCGTTCTGTACGAGCAGTTCTCCAACCGTGAGGGCGACGTGGTAACTGGCGCTGTCAGTCGGGTGGAACCCAGAAACGTCATCCTGGACTTGGGCAAGACTGAAGCTTCGCTGCCTCAACAGGAGCAAGTCTCGTCAGAGAGGTACGAACCGGGCATGAGGCTGAAGTGCTACGTTGTGGAAGTCCGCAAGACCAATCGCGGGCCCATGGTGGTGCTGTCCAGAACACATCCAGGGCTGCTCAAAAGGTTGCTGGAGCTGGAGATTCCCGAGATCTCGGAAGGAGTCGTGGAGATACGCAGCATAGCCAGGGAGGCGGGCGCGAGATCCAAAGTCGCAGTGCTCGCCCATGATCCGAATGTCGACCCCGTAGGGGCCTGTGTCGGGCCGCGAGGCGCCCGCATCCAGGCGGTCGTGTCGGAACTGGCTGGCGAGAAGATAGATGTGATACCATGGAGTGAGGATTACTCCACCTTCATTGCGAACGCGCTGAGCCCGGCCAAGGTTGTGGAAGTGAGGCCGGACTTCATCTCAAAGGTCGCGATGGTGGTTGTTCCCGATTACCAGCTGTCGCTGGCAATCGGCAGGGAAGGGCAGAACGCGCGGCTGGCTGCAAAGATCACCGGCTGGAAGATCGACATCAAGAGTGAGTCCCAGGTAGGGCTGGGCGGAATACCGCGTTTCGAGATCGACTTCTAGAGGTGCGTTAGGATGCCGAAAGCCAGGAAGATGCCGCAGCGCACTTGCGTGGGCTGCGGGAAGGTGACAGACAAGCGCAGTCTAGTTCGCATAGTGCGAACCCCCGAGGGCGACGTGGTCGTTGACCTCACCGGAAAGCGGTCGGGGCGGGGGGCGTACGTGTGTGCGGCATGCGAGTGTCTACAGCGGGCGGTGCGTTCGGGCAAGCTTTCGAAAGCGCTTGAGGCAGCAGTGCCAGAGGATATGGTAACAGCGCTCTTGAGCAGATTGGGCGGAGTTGATGAATCGTAGGTGTCTTCGGGTTTTCTTGGGACCTTGGCCACGCATATCCGGCCAGGACTATCGCCGAGCGCTTGTCGCGGTCCGGCGCTTCACCCAGGGGCCTATGAAGCGCCGCAAGGTAGTTCGGCTTTATGCGGGTCATGGGGGTGACGATCAATGGCTAAAGTGAGAGTATTCGAGCTGGCCAAAGAACTTGACATGCCTAGCAAGGACCTAGTTGTGCTCCTAAACGAGCTGGGTGTGAAGGCAAAAAATCACATGAGCGCGATCGATGAGAACGCGGCGCGCTATGTGATGAGGAAGTACGGGCCTGATGCGAAAAAGGCGGAGTCGCCGAGCGGGCAGCAAGCCCAGGATCAGGCGGAGGCGCCTGCTGCGCCTCAGGCTGACCTGCCCCGCGCCGCACTCAAGGCGGAACCGGCGCGAGGCCCGGCGGATCGCCGGATCGACGCAGGTTCACAGGACAGGTCGCGCCCAGCGCCAGCGGCCCGCCCCTACGACGCCGGGCGCAGGCAGGGGCGACCACAGGGCGCGCCAGGCGGCATGCCGCGGCCCGCGGACACGGGCCGTCCACGACGGTCGTATGACGCCGGACCCCAAAAACCTCTGGATCCATCGTACCCGTTTATCCCGGCTAGGCCAAGGCCTCAAGGCGCCGGCGCGCCGCGCCCGCGTCCTGTTGCGCCTACGCAGCCGCTCAGGCCGGAGCGGAGTGACAGGTTCGATCGGGGGGCCGACCGTTTCCCCAGGTCCGCCGGGCCTGCGGGTGGGCCGAGTTTCAGGCGTGGGCCGGCTGTATCGGTGCCACCGCCCCCACCCTCTGCGGTTCCAGCTCCCGGCGCCAGAGGCGGCGGAAAAGGAAAACAGACCTGGTCAGGTCGGGGAAGACGGCGAGGCGGTCCCGATGAGGAGATGGAGGTCTCCAGGGGCGACCGCAGGCCCGACCGCCGCGGACGAAAGAGAGCCCCAACCTCGGCGCCGCTGGGCGACGCGCGGCTCATTGAACGCCGCGTTAGGGCCGGCGATATCGACGGCGCCGACGACGTAGTCGTAAGAAGGGTCGGGCGAAGGCGCGAGAAGCCCGCCAAGGTCAGGCGAATTGAGATAGGCGCATCCATAGCAGTCCGCGATCTAGCTGCCAGGCTGGAGATGTCAGCTCCGGAAGTAGTCGGCAGGCTCATTAGGATGGGCGTTATGGCCAGCGTCAACCAAGAGATCGAAGGAGAGACGGCACAGATACTGGCGACGGATCTCGGTTTCGAGGCCGAGCTCACCTCCGAACGCGAGGAGCGCGAAGTGGCCATCGCGCAAATCGAGGATGCCCCGGAAAGCCTGAAACCCAGGCCTCCGGTTGTGACGATAATGGGGCACGTAGATCACGGAAAGACATCTCTTCTGGACGCGATACGAGAGACCAACGTGACGGCTACGGAGGCAGGCGGCATTACCCAGCATATGGGGGCGTATCAGGTAGAATTGGATGGCAGGAAGATAACCTTCCTGGATACTCCCGGCCATGAGGCCTTTACCGCGATGCGCGCCAGGGGAGCGCAAGCTACTGACGTCGCGGTTCTTGTGGTAGCGGCGGATGACGGCGTGATGCCCCAGACTGTCGAAGCCATCAACCACGCCCGCGATGCCAACGTGCCGATTGTGGTGGCGGTGAACAAGGTCGACAAGCCGCACGCCCAGCCGGAGCGCGTGCAGAGGCAGCTGTCTGATATGGGGTTGGTTCCTGAAGAGTGGGGCGGCGACACCGTGATGGTTCCAGTGTCGGCTCTGCAGAAGCGAGGAATCGAGGAACTCCTGGAGATGATCCTGCTCGTAGCGGACATGCGCGATCTCAAGGCGAATCCGGACCGGCCGGCCATGGGCACCGTGATTGAGGCCAAGGTGGATCGCGGACGCGGCCCGGTGGCGACGGTGCTCATTCAGAAGGGCACACTCCGGGTGGGCGACTCCTTCCTCGTTGGCGAGGTGTACGGCAGGGTAAGGGCAATGGCGAACTACAGGGGCGAACCTGTGGACGAGGCCACTCCGGCCATGCCTGTGGAGGTCCTCGGCCTGAGCTGCGTACCTGAGGCAGGCGACGTTTTCCAAGCGGTGACAGATGAGCGCGAAGCCAAGCAGGTTGCAGAAAAGCGGGCTGAACGTAAGCGTGTCAGTGAAATTGGGGAAACCAGCAAGAAGGTATCGCTGGAGGATCTGTTTGAGCAGATCAAGGAGGGCCAGACCAAGGAACTCAGAGTCATCATCAAGGCCGACGTTCAGGGCTCGGCAGAGGCTCTGAAGCAGGCGATTGAGCAGCTGTCTACCGATGAGGTGCGTGTGAACGTGATTCACAGCGGCGTAGGCGCAGTCAGCGAGTCCGATGTGATGTTGGCGTCTGCGTCCAATGCGGTAGTCATCGGCTTCAACGTCCGGCCCGACGCTGCCGGCGCGGCCAGCGCCGAGGTGGAGAAGGTCGATGTGAGGCTCTACCGCGTGATATACGAGGCCATTGACGACGTAAAGAAGGCCATGGAAGGACTGCTCGAGCCGGAGTATCGGGAGGTTGTGTTTGGCCATGCCCAGGTGAGGGCGACCTTCAAGATCCCCAAGGCAGGCGTCGTGGCCGGATCCTATGTCACAGACGGCAAGATCGCGAGATCGTCCCGCGTGCGGCTCGTACGCGACGGCATAGTGATACATGACGGCAAGATCTCGTCGCTCAAGCGCTTCAAGGACGACGCGCGCGAGGTGGCTGCCGGGTTCGAGTGCGGCATTGGGATCGAAGGCTGGAACGACGTGCGCGCAGGCGACACGATTGAAGGATACGGCAAGGAAGCTGTCAAGCGCGAGCTCTAGGGCCGGGTGATCGCCATTGGTTGTGGGAGCGATGCGTTGTCAACTTCTGATAGACGGCAGCCGTTCTCTCAAGGACAAGAAGCGGGTGCTCAAGAGCCTCCTCACGCGGACCAGAAACACGTTCAACGTGGCCGCGGCAGAGGTGGACAACCTCGAAATGTGGGATCGAGCCGGGATCGGGGTAGTGTGTGTATCGAACGACTCTGGCCACGCCCACAGCATTCTCGAGCGGGTGGCGCGGATGATCGATTCGTGCCCCTGGGTTACACTTGAATCTTACGAGATCGAGATCGTGTAGCTGCCCAGCTGCCGAGCTCGAACATTGGGAGGTGCTGCTGTTGGCTTCCCGCCGAAACGACAAGGTACGCGCCGCAATGCGCCAGGAGATATCGAACATGCTCCAACGCGATCTGAAGGATCCCAGATTGGGCTTCGCCACGGTCACTGATGTCCGGGTCAGCGGCGACCTCCAGCATGTGCGGGTGTACGTGAGCATACTCGGCGACGACGCGTCAAGGCAGCAGACGATGGAAGCTCTTGAGAGCGCGCGAGGGTATGTGCGCTCGGAGATCGGACGCCGTGTGCAGCTGAGATTGACCCCTGAGATTACCTTTGCTTACGACGACTCCATTGAGCGCGGGGCTCGCCTTCTGCGACTTATTTCCGAGGTTCAGAGCGAAGGATATGCCGCCCGGCGCGATGAGGAGAATGGCAGTTGACAGTGCCTGACGATATCATTGAGGCCCTAAGAGGCGCCCGCAGAGTCTTCATCACGACCCATGTGGTTCCCGATGGCGACGCCGTCGGCTCGCTCCTCGGCGCGAAGCTTGCCTTGGCAAATCTTGGGAAGCAGTGTGTGGCCGGCCTATCCGACCCAGTACCTCCGTCCCTTCGCTTTCTACCCGGATCCTCCGGCGTCTGGTCGGGCGGATGCGGGATGACTGGCCAATTCGACCTGGCCCTGGTGCTCGATTGCGGCTCGTTGGACCGTGTCGGCCGGTGCGTGGAAGTGGTGCAAACCTGCCCGGTCAGTGTGAACATCGATCATCACGCCACGAACACCCTGTTCGCCGCGATCAACTGGGTCGATACCGAGGCCGCGGCTACCTGCGAGATGGTCGCAGAGCTGATCCGGGCCATGGGCGTCGCATATGACTCGGATATCGCCACATGCCTTTTCACCGGCTTATCCACCGACACAGGCTCGTTTCGCTACTCCAATACGCGCGCGTCGACATTCCGCACCGCTGCAGAGCTGGCCGACGCGGGCGCCCGTCCGTGGGAGATCGCCCAGAATGTATACGATAGCAGGCCTTACAGTTCTCTCGCCGCTCTGGCCGAAGCCATACTCGGCATCGAGTTCAGCTGTAACCGGTTGATTGCGTCGATGGCTATCACCGCTGCCGACATGGCCAGACACGGCATCACTGAAGGCGACACCGAAGGGTTCATAGGCTACGCCCGGTCTATTGACGGTGTCGAAATCGCCGTAGCCTTCCGCGAAGTGGGGCAGGGAACGATACGTGTGGGACTGCGCTCAAAGGAGTGTGTGGATGTCGCCGCTGTGGCCAGCGAATTTGGAGGCGGAGGACATACGCGGGCTTCAGGCTGTACTATTCAAGGAACCATGGAAGAAGCCCGAAGCAAGCTCATGCCCAGTCTAGAGCGGGCGCTTCGCAAGGCGGGATGCACGTGGACGGCCTGATAGCCATAAGCAAGCCGGCCGGGATGACCTCACATGACGTAGTGGCGCGCGTCAGAAGAATCACCGGCCAGCGTGCTGTCGGCCATACGGGCACACTCGATCCCGACGCCACCGGTCTTCTCGTGGTGTGCATGGGCAGAGCCACCAGGCTCACACGCTTCATGGAGGAATTCCCCAAGGAGTACGAAGCCGAAATCGTGTTTGGCCTGTCCACGCACACCGGTGATGCCACTGGACGCTTGACGGCGCAGAGCCAGGGTTTCTCGATTCCTCTTTCTGAGTTCCTCGGTACGCTGGGCAAGTTCGTGGGTGATATTCGTCAGACGCCGCCGATGGTTTCAGCGGTACACCACGAAGGCGAGCGGCTGTACGAGCTAGCACGCCGAGGTATTACCGTGGAGCGACAACCGCGGACTGTAACAATATTCGAGATCGAACCGTTGTCGCCCGGGAGCTGGCCCGTGCGCCTCGAATACGGTGCGCGCGGAAGCATACGGGTACGATGCTCTCGCGGAACATACATCCGAACCCTTTGCGAAGACATATGCCGGACTCTGGGGATCGCCGGGCACATGGGCGCCCTGACGCGGACTGCGACATCGGGATTCGCCTTGGATCAGGCCGTAACCCTTGAGGAACTCGAACGCTTGGCCTCCCTGGGATCGCTTTCCGAGGTGATCACACCGCCCCTGGACGGTGTTAGGCACCTTCCAGTGCTCGATCTCACGGAGCGTGAGGCAGACCGGGTCAACCATGGAACGGCCTTCGAGTGCGATGAAAGCCGTATCAGGAATGCGCCGGAGGATCTCGCCCATGTCGCTCTGGTGCGCCCTGACGGGACGCTTGCAGCCGTAGCCGCGGCAAATCGTTCCGCTCTGGGGCTTTTCATCCAGCCCAGAGTCGTACTGTGAGTCCCGAGGTGTTGTAGAATGCATCGATGCTTTATAGGCCGCAATCAACGTCCTAAACACGTCGCCGGAGTGTACGCGCTGGGCATGTTCGACGGAGTGCACATCGGCCACTTGGCCCTGATCGAAAGGGCAGTAAGAATAGCCGGGGAAAGCGGTACGGCGTGCGGCGTGTACACCTTCGACGTCCACCCGACGCAGGTGGTGTGTCCTGAGCGTGCGCATGAGGCTCTGATGTCTGTGGACGACAGACTTGATCTGATGGAGTCGGCCGGGGTAGACGTGGCGATAGTCCACACCTTCGACAAGACGCTGGCGAGCATGTCCCCTGAAGCCTTCGTAGCCCGTGTTCTTCACGACACACTCGGCGCCCGGTGCGTGGTGGTGGGGTTCGACTACTCGTTCGGGCATGGTGGGGCAGGAACTCCGGCCAGGCTCGAATCGCTCGCACGGGACGTAGGCATGTGCGTGCAGACTCTGCCTCCGGTGGAGATCGACGGCAAGCCAGTCTCGAGCACCGACGTGCGGGCAGCTCTGGCCCGCGGAGACGTAGAACACGCCGCTCAGCTCCTGGGCAGGCGGCATTTCGTCCGGGGAACCGTGGGGAGGGGACGAGGAGTCGGCCATAAGCTTGGGATACCAACTGCGAATGTGCACGTGCCGGCAGGGATAGCCCTTCCCATGCCGGGCGTGTATGCGTGCGAGGCGCGCTGGGGGTCGTTGGCGACCGCTCCGGCCGTCTGCAACATCGGAGTGAGGCCCACGTTCGGCGATGAGGGGCGTGGAGTCACGCTCGAGGTACACGTGATGGACGTCGCGCCCGACCTGTACGGAGCCTCGCTGACCGTTGCATTCGCCGCCAGGCTGAGAGATGAGTTCAGGTTCGCTGACCCTCGAGAGCTGGTAAAGCAGATCGAGGCCGACATGATTGCCGCCCGACGCGTTCTGGGGCGCTGAGTTTACACCTGGTGGCGCGTATGCTAGAATGAATCCCGGCAAGCTGCTACAGAAACGCTTGCTGAACCCTGTACTAGGGCTGCCGACTCTCCGACGGCTTCCTTGGTAGAGGGGGATCCAAAACGAGGAGGTGCTGTGTCCTTTGAGCCTGAGCATTGAAGAGAAACGAGCTATCATCGAGAAGTACCGAGTCCATGATTCCGATACGGGATCTCCGGAAGTTCAGGTGGCAATCTTGACGGAAAGGATAAACTACCTTACAGAGCACCTGAAGACGCACAAGAAGGACCATCACTCCAGACGAGGCCTACTCAAGATGGTCGGCAGACGGCGAGCGCTCCTAGATTACCTCAAAGACGCCGACATCGAGAGGTACAGGGCCATTGTGGAGCGACTGGGGTTGCGCAAGTAAGGGAAGTGCTACGGAGAGCGGGTGTTCACCTTCCCGCTCTCCTACTTGTAAGCGAAGCGCGCTACGTATTGAGGAGGTAGGTGACTGAATGCGTCAGACATTCGAGACAATCATAGCAGGAAGGAAGCTGTCGGTCGACACCGGCTACGTCGCCCGGCAGGCCGGAGGGTCCGCATTGGTGCGGTACGGCGACACAGTTGTCCTAGTTACTGCGACGGCTTCAAAGGAGCCGCGAGAGGGCATAGACTTCTTCCCGCTTCTAGTTGACTACGAGGAGAGGCTCTATGCAGTGGGCAAGATCCCCGGAGGGTTCATAAAGCGCGAGGGCCGCCCGAGCGAGGCTGCTATCTTGGCTGGGCGGCAGATCGACAGGCCTATACGGCCTCTGTTTCCTGAGGGCTTCAGGCACGACGTTCAAGTGGTGGCCACAGTCATGTCGGTGGAACCAGGGGTAGAACCCTCGGTACTCGCGATGAACGGAGCGTCTATTGTCCTCAGCATTTCCGACATTCCCTTCGACGGGCCCATTGCCGGCGTGAAGGTAGGTCTTGTGGACGGGGAATACGTGATCAACCCCAGCGCGGAGCAGCTGGACAAGTCTAGTCTGGCACTGGTCGTCGCGGGTACCCGCGACGCAGTTCTCATGGTGGAGGCCGGGGCCAACGAGATCCCGGAGGAACAGGTGCTGGAAGCCATTATGCACGGGCACGACACCATCACGCAGATAGTCGCTTTTCAGGACGAGATCATAGCCGCGGTGGGTGTTCCCAAACGGGAGTGCAA
>JAGVTS010000240.1 GCA_019136685.1 Bacillota bacterium
GCGGATCTCGAATGCCGGCAGCGTACTCCTAGGTCCGCTCACGCCGGTGGCAGCTACCGACTACGCAGCTGGGCCCAACCACGTGCTGCCTACAGGAGGCACTGCCCGCAGTCGGTCCGCGCTTTCGGTGCGCGATTTCGTGAGAGTACAAAACGTCACGTCTCTTGCGCGCGCGTCGCTCGACGATATCCTGGACGCCGCCCATGCCATAGCTACTATCGAGGGACTAGACGCGCACGCGGCGGCTCTCGCGGCAAGGAGGAGTGCGCTATGACAGCCACTGGAATCCGCATCAGGCTCGACAGCAATGAGAGCCCGTTCGACCTGCCTGCGCCGCTCAAGGAGAGGATTCTGGGCGAGCTGCAAACGATCCCGTTCAACAGATATCCGCAGGAGTTGGCTGCGACGCTCAGGCAGACGATCGCGTCGCGGATGGGTGTAGACGATACCCAGGTGACTTTGGGCAACGGGCTCGATGAGGTAATCCACATAATGCTGCAGACCTTCGGGCCCGGCAGGAGAGTAATCGCTCAGAAGCCTTCGTTCGTCATGTATGAGGTTGCCGCGCTTGCCGCCGGCGCCGGCTACCGGGGAGTAGCTCTTGGTGAAGGGCTCAAGCTGAGCGTAACCGAGATCATAGAAGAAGCGAATTCGGAGGCCGAGGCTGGACTAGGAGCCGGTCCCCCCGTAGTGATTCTGTGCAACCCACACAACCCCACCGGCGGGCGCCTATCAGAAGCGGAAATCGAGGCCGTGCTCCGGGCGACTCAGGCTTTGGTTGTGGTAGATGAAGCGTACATCGAGTTCGCAGGCCGAAGCGTGCTGCCCCTGCTCGCGAAGTACGACCGTCTTGTCGTGCTGCGGACCATGTCCAAGGCGTTCGGGCTTGCTGGAGTTCGCGTGGGTTACTCGGTATCGAGTCCCGGTGTCGCGGCCGAGCTGGCAAAGGTGAGACAGCCCTTCAACCTCGACTCGCTTGCACTAGTGATCGCCCAGACGGCCCTGCAAAATGACGCATACTGTCAAGAAGCGATAGCCCGGATCGTCGAGGAGCGCGCTCGGCTCGCCCGTCGTCTGTCGTGCATCCCGGGCATAACTTGTCTGCCGTCGTGCACCAACTTCATTCTGTTCAGAACGGAGTCCGCGGAAGCGGCAGAGGTCCATGGCGCGCTCCGCCGCTGTGGGGTCGCCGTGCGCGTGTTCCCCGGCGAGCCCATGCTCCGCCAATACCTCAGAGTCAGCTGCGGAACTCCCGAGGAGGACGACACATTTCTGGCGGCTCTGGAAAGCGTCATGCGCGACCTGCGCTCGGCTGGAACGTGCCGCTGCTTAGGCGTTAAGGAGGGTGATTGACATGCCCGACCCCAGGCAGGCCCGTGTGCATCGCAAGACTTCTGAGACAGATGTGGACGTATTGCTCAATCTCGACAGCAGCTGTAGCCCTTCTTCGGCCGCGCCGGTCGACGCCTCCCGCGCAGATGCCGGCGCCGAGGCACCCGACATCTCGACCGGCTGCGGATTTCTCGAACACATGCTCCGACTGCTGGCGTTCCACGGTCGCCTGAACCTGAAGATACGGGCAACCGGCGACATCGAGGTAGACTACCATCACCTCATAGAGGACGTGGGTATCTGCATGGGGCAAGCCATGAGGGAGGCTCTCGGCGACAAGCAGGGCATTGCGCGCTTCGGAAGCGCCATTGTGCCGATGGATGACGCCCTGTGCATGGCGGTCGTTGATCTATCCGGGCGTCCTTACCTTCATTTCAACGTGCCCATGCCTTGTGCTAAGGTAGGAGATTTCGATACGGAACTCGTGGAAGAATTCATGCGCGCACTGGCAAATCAGGGTCAGCTGACCCTCCATATCGACCTGCTCCACGGTTCGAACACGCACCACATCATAGAGGCTACATTCAAAGCTCTGGCGCTTGCGCTGCGGCAGGCCACAGCGATTGACGCCGCGCAATGCGTCCCGTCCACGAAAGGGGTGCTATAGGCTCAATGCTTGTCATTCCGGCCATCGACATCCACGGCGGAAAGTGCGTCCGTCTGTATCAGGGGGACTTCACCAAGGTAACGGAGTATTCGGACGATCCAGTCGAAGTCGCCTCGCGCTGGGACTGGCTGGGAGCCCAGATGCTTCACGTAGTCGACCTGGACGGGGCCAAGGCGGGCAGGCCGATGAACCTCGATATCGTTCGGCGCATCTCAATAGACACAGGTCTTCCCATACAGCTGGGGGGCGGGCTCAGAACGCCCAAGCACGTCAGGGCCGCCCTCGAAGCCGGAGCGACCCGCGTCATCCTGGGAACCGCGGCCTGTGACGACCCCGACATGCTCCAGGAGCTTGTCCGCCGCTTCGGCGAGAGGATCATGGTAAGCATCGATACCGACCACGGCAGGGTAATGACGGACGGATGGCGGCAATCGTCGACCATTGCTCCTGCCGAGCTGGCCTCGCGCGTGCTGGAGATGGGGATTGGGACTATCGTGCACACAAGTGTGTCCCGCGACGGTACGCTGAGCGGAGTGGATGTCGACGCCATCTCCTGCCTGCTATCAACGGGCGTGAACATCATCGCAGCAGGCGGAGTCGGTCGAGTTCAGGACATCCGCCGGCTGAAACCCCTCGAACGCCGTGGCCTCGCAGGAGCAATCATCGGTCGTGCATTGTACACCGGCTCAGTGAAACTCCCGGATGCGCTCAGAGCGGCAGGAAGCAGAAGGATCATTCCGTGCCTGGACACGAAAGACGGTCGTGTGGTCAAAGGGGTCGCCTTCACAAGCCTGAGAGACGCCGGAGACCCGCTTGAGCTGGCCTTAGCCTATGAAGGCGAAGGCGCCGACGAGCTGGTATTGCTCGACATCTCTGCGACCGAAGAAGGCCGCGGGACCGCCATGGATGTAGTGCGCAGGATATCATCTGCCCTCTCCATTCCCCTGACAGTGGGCGGGGGAATCGCCAGCCTCGGTGATATTGAGCAGGTGCTGGAAGCAGGCGCGTCCAAAGTCGGCATCAACACTGCGGCGGTACGAGATCCCGAACTGGTGCGACTGGCGGCCGACGCCTTTGGGCGTGATCGCATCGTAGTGGCGATCGACGCTGCAACAGCGCCGGACGCAGGCAAGGGCGATGGCGAGGGTGGAAACAAGTGGGTCGTGTGTACGTGCGGAGGTAAGCAGCGCACACAGCTTGACCTAGTTGAATGGGCTTGCACCGTCGAGCGGCTGGGAGCGGGCGAAATCCTGCTCACTTCCATAGACCGAGACGGCGCTGCAGATGGGTACGACTTGCGCCAGCTGCGTGCGGTAACCGAGGCAGTCAGCATTCCGGTGATCGCCTCGGGCGGGGCGGGCGCGCCGGAGCACTTCCGCGACGCCTTCGCGGAAGGAGGAGCGGATGCCGCCCTCGCCGCGTCGGTATTCCATTTCGGCCTGCTTCGCGTTGGCGAGGTCAAGCAGTATCTTGCAAGCGAAGGAGTTGACGTCAGGCTATGATAGAGCAATCTGAATCGCCGGATAGCGCAGGCCTCAAGGACTGGATCGATACGCTGAAGTTCGATTATGACGGGCTCATACCCGCCGTCGTCCAAGACGCTGACTCGCTCCAGGTTCTCATGGTCGCACATATGAACCGCGAGTCCATCAAAAAGACAATTCGCGAAGGCCGGACGTGCTTTTGGAGCAGGAGCCGCAAAGCCTTATGGGTCAAAGGCGAAACGTCGCGACACTTCCAGGATGTGCGGGCGGTCTACTGCGACTGCGACCGAGACTGCCTGCTCATACAGGTAGACCAGACCGGCGCTGCCTGTCACACTGGGCAGAAATCGTGTTTCTTCACAAGGCTTTCGGCCGAGCTGCCGGGCAGAGCGGCAGGCGACGCTGCGCCCAGGTTCAGCCTTGACGAGCTCTACCGGATCGTCCGGAACAGGAAAGTCAGCCAGCCGGAAGGCTCCTACACGGCTAGGCTGCTCAGCTCGGGCCAAGACCGGGTGCTGAAGAAGGTGGCGGAGGAGGCGGGTGAAGTGATGCTCGCCTCCAGAAACAACGACAACGACGAGATCATCAGGGAGATGGCAGATCTTTGGTTCCATTCCCTGCTCGTCCTGGCCTACCACGATATTCCGCCGCAGGCGGTCGTGGATGAGTTGGCTCGCCGCCATGCAGCAAGGTCTGCTCAGCCCGCGGGCGAAACGTCGTCGTCCGGCGGCGACAGCACGGGGAGGATCTCGTCTTTGAGGCCGTGATCGGTAGTATCGTAGGGACCTTGGGGAGCGAACCCGCACAATTGTGCGAAATAGCAGCGGTCGCACTCCGCGATCCTTCGTATGGGCGTATTGCGTAGGTCGTGCCGGGATGCCTCATCTGCCAGCTTCCTCAGGCCCTCGGCTGCCTGCAGTAGTTGGCCGGGACCATATAGCCTATCGCGAACCTCGTCGGGGTACAGGAAATGCAGCCTGGCGGTGACGCAGTCGGCGCCGTACACCCGTGCTGCGGCGACGGCATACGCGTCCAGCTGAACCGCGTATCTCGCCGCTGCATCATCGACCGCCGGGCCCGAGACGCGATTTGTCTTGAGATCGACAACCAGCACACTCCCATTCGGCAGCACATCGACACGGTCCATCACTCCCGACACGACCGGCCCCCCTACGTCCATCAGGAATCCGATTTCCCTCTGTCCTTCGCGGTCGGGCCCGGGATAACGCCGCAGGAAGGTGTCAACCATGGGCATGAGCTCGTCCGCAACGGAATACGCAAGAACGCCGTCTGCTCCGCGCAAGTGCAGTTCCTCGAGCAACATGGACCTGGCCTGAGCCGAGTCCGTCACGCGATCGCACCTTTCACACACCGCGTGCACCACCTGCCCGCGCACAGCCGCATTCAGCTGCAGTTCGGCCCCAAATGCATTTCGCAGGTCGCGCGGTATCCGCCCAAGTCTGTACACATACTCATATAGATACCAGCGAGCGCAGTGCGAAAAGCACATGAGCGCCGACACTGAGAACTGCCTTGGCGCTTCTGCTGCGCCGGCAGCAATCCGTACAGGGCCTGCCAAAGGGGCGAACTCGGCGATGCTGGGCGATTCATCCCCAGGCGCGGCTGCCTCCCTCCCTACTCGCTCGGTCTGGCCGTCTCGCCCTGCAGCCGCCTCGTCCAACTGCCCACTGGTCGCCTGCATGAGCTCGCGTATCTCCGGCTCTTCGTAGCGCCTGACGAGCATCGCAGCACCGGTCTCGTCGTCGATCACGACCCTCTCGGGCGCGTCGGCCCCAGTTGCCTCGTCGGCATTGTCCTCGTTCAGCTCCGGTATGGCCGAACACAGATGCTCATACCAGCTAGGGCCTCCGGACGACCACGCTCGCGAGCCCGGGCCCGGCAACGTCGCGCTTCCTACCAGGTAGTCGGACGCCCGCGTCGCAGCCACGTACAGGCAACGCTTGCCTTCCTCGTCATCGCCGGCCCTGATCTCCTCCGCCACGGCCCGGGAGTGGCGTGTAACGTTGGACCATTCATCATCCACCTGCACCGGCGCTGCGAGCCCTAGCGATAGACTGTATTCAAACAGGCCGCCGCCGGACCTGCGCGCCGACCGGGCCAGTTCAGGGACGAAAACCACTGGGAACTCAAGCCCTTTGGACTTATGAACCGTCATCACTTTCACAGTATCGGCGGATTCCTCTTCCATGGCCGCCTCGGCCTCGCGGGCGCTGAGGTCGCCCGCAAACTCCATGTCGACTACGAAGTCATGAAGACAGGACCGGGTTGATGTCTCGTCCTCCGCCATCTGGACCAGCTTTCGGAGGTTGCCGATAGACTGAGCGCCCTGCTCGACGAAGGCGAAATACTCCTCGAACCCCCCAAGTTCGATGGCGGCCTTCACCAGAGCGCCCACCGGCATCCTCCCCACTGCAGCCCCAAGTGTGCGTAGACAGGTGCGCGCCCGTCGGAACTTGGCCAGTTCAGCGCCTGCCAGCCCGCAATCGTCTGGCGCATCGGTCGGGCCTGTCATGCCGGCAGGGTCC
>JAGVTS010000253.1 GCA_019136685.1 Bacillota bacterium
GGTGGATGTGCCATACGACAAGCTCTACGAGATGGACCAGGTCAACGACGAGTTCGCAGAGACTGATCTGGTGATAGTGGTGGGAGCGAACGATGTGATCAACCCTGCGGCCAACACGGCCGAGGGCACGCCTATCTACGGGATGCCTATTCTCAACGTGCACTCAGCAAAGCACGTGATCATATTCAACTACGATACCAAGCCCGGTTATGCGGGTGTCGACAACCCGCTGTACGAGCCGAGCGACAAGGTTACCCTGCTCCTTGGCGATGCAGCGAAGACAGTACGAGAGTTCATGAACGGACTCGGATTGTAGCTCTATGCCACGTGGCCCAACGTGGTATGACGTATCCTGATGTCACAAGACAAGCCCTTCGTCTGAGACTCCATCTGATCTGGATGGTCTCGAACGAAGGGCCTTTCGTTGGAGGCGTGCCGCACAGCTGCTTCGGCTATAGCTCAGCTACTCGGTTGGCGTGCGGAATGGCCCGTCGAGCAGCGCGAAGAGCGCCTCGTCCGAGAGGACGCGCGTATCGGATATCGACACTCCATATGCGCCTGCAGCTCTGGCTGCGTCTACCAGCCCAGCCAGGGCGGGAGCAAAGCTTCTTGCCGCAGTCGGCATGGATGCTGCGTCTATACCGGCTACCACCGGCGTTTTCACTCCCGCGAAACCCTGTGCGGCGCGGACTAGGGTGTCCACGAGGTCGGCAACGCGGGTATTGGTGAGCGGAACCACGAAGTCCAGCCAGCCCGCGGTAGCCCACTTACTCCAGTCCTGCATTCTGAGGAGCATTGAGTCGGGATATGTATACACAGACGCGGATATGAGCGTCCCTGGGGATGCCTCGCGGATCATCGAGATGAGCCTTCCGGCGAAGGCGTTCAGGTTGCTGCATCTCCAATCGAACCAGGCATTCCACTTGGCGATGTCCAGCCCGATGGAGCGCGGCGTGAAGCCTAGCTCGGCCGCGGCCAGCTCCAGCACTGCAGGGTTGTAGCCATACGGCGCGGCTTGGTCTGCGGGGTAGCATACAGAGCCGAGATGGATGCCGTCCGGGGCATAGCAGGCGACTATCTCGCGCGCGATATCCATGACGAACTGCTGTACCTCGGGATGAGCCGGCGATAGGAAGTACTGTCCGTCGCGGGTGGGGGAGGGGCTACGGTCGCCTCGTTTCATCGCTGCCCATCCAGGATTTGCCTGAAGCAGCGGAGGCAGAGAGCCGTCCTCTGCGGCCTTGCCTGCGTCGAAGGCTTCCACCCACGCGTGCATCGACAACCCTAGGAGTCTTCCCTCCTCGATAGAGGCCTGCAGCGGATCAAAGTCGCCGTAGGCGGGGTTGCGCTCGGCCGCCTGTGACGGGTAGAGGGCCTGACCTTCTGAAAAGGCCGACACGAACACCATGTTGAAACCGGCAGAGGCGAGTCGCCGCAGATCGTGGGCTATGCGTTCGCGGTCGGCGGGCGGAGTGTACCAGGCAGCCTTCGTGTTGAGCTGGCCCAGGTTGAACTGTGCGCCGTACTTCACGTTCACAAGGTATTCTATGATGTTGGTTATCAGAGCGGCCACCTCGGGAGTGGCAGCATTCTCCGCGCTGAACAAGTTTTCGGAGCAGTAGATACCGTATCTTGTTTCGGTCATCGCAAGGCGTCCGTCCGACCATTTCGCCAGCACCAGGGCGTCGTGGTTCACACGATTCACAAGCCCTCGCTGGCGCGGGACGGGTATCGTCGAGTCTAGCCCACGGAAGATCGGGTGAGATCCGGCCGATGCGATCATGGGATCCGCGTCGACTTCGCCGGTAGATGAGTATCTCACTCCCATGATCTCGGTGAGCCCATAATCGGCATAAGGACGCCAGAAGTCGTCGCGCACCGAAGTGTCGAACGTTGCAAAGACACGCCCGCCGCCTTCTGCGAACTGAGCGATGTTTTCGGCCGCCAGCTGCGACATGCAGGAGGTGGACGGCAGCACCAGTGCTTTGTAGGAGCGGAGCGCTCCTATCTCCAGGTCATGGTCGGTGATTACCGCGGCGGATATCCCTGCCCTGGCCAGTGTGCTGACGAGCCAGTTGACATCGACGAACTCCGACCGATACTCCCACCCATTGAGTGAAGCGTAGTGGCGTGTGTAGCCGGAGTCGACAATTGCGGCGTCCGCTCCCTGGATTACGCGGGGCGATTCTTGCTCCGATGTGAGTAGCGCCGTCGGGCTGAGCCACGTCACGACCAGAGCAACCGCAGCTACCATGAGAAGGATGCGGACCATGCGAGGCCTGCAGGTTATGGCAGTCTTGCCGCTTGTGCGCATCAACACTAGATCACCCTCCTTGCACAGTCTCATTCTTCGTTTCCTGAGGTTTTTCCTCCAGCGCGGCTGCGGGCGCGAAGGAATAGCGCATTCGGAAAAGAACATACCAAGGAACGAGTCGAGCAGCGCTGAGCGAGGATAGGTGTCCATGGAGTACTACGATTACACGCAACCCTTTGTATCGAGGCGGAGCCCGGTGATGGGAATGCGGGGAGCGGTGGCCACAAGCCATCCGCTGGCGGCGCAGGCCGGCATGAGGATGCTACTCGTCGGGGGCAACGCCGTCGACGCGGCGATAGCGACAGCGGCTGCACTGGTGGTCCTGGAACCTACCTCCTGTGGCCTGGGCGGCGACGCATTCGCCATTGTGTGGGATAACGGCCAGATGCACGGGCTCAATGCGTCTGGGCGCGCGCCCGAAGGGCTGAGCGCCGAGGCGTTTCGACGCGCCGGGATGACTAAGGTGCCGACGGAAGGCTGGGCGCCGGTGACGACGCCGGGCGTCGTGTCGGCATGGTCGGCCCTATCGCGCAGGTTCGGATGCCTGCCCTTCCGGGAGGTAATGGAGCCTGCCATTGAGTATGCCCGCGAGGGCGCGCCTGTTCCTCCGGTGATCGCAAGCTACTGGAGCGCGGCCCAGAAGCGGTTCGGGGGGCGCGGCGGGGTTTTCAACGAATTTGAGCTCGCGTTTCTTCCCGGAGGCCGGGCGCCGCTTCCGGGAGAGGTCTACCGCAATCCGGATCTTGCCGCGACACTCCAGTCCATTGCCGATTCGCGCGGAGAGTCGTTCTACCGCGGGAACTTGGCTCGCGCCATCGCTGCGCATTCTGAGGCGACCGGCGGCTTTTTGACCTTGCGGGACCTGGCAGAGCATCTGCCTGAATGGGTACTGCGCCGGAATCGCTCCACGTGATCATTGAGGCCCTGCGACTCGCATTCGCCGATGCCCACGCCTACGTGGGCGATCCTCAAGCCGTGGAGGTGCCGGTGGATGAACTCCTGTCGCCGGAGTATGCTGCGGCAAAACGAGCGCAGATCAGCCTATCTGGGGCCATGGCCAGCGTAGCTCCGGGTCGACTGAATGGGCAAAAGACTTGGGAGCCGAGTGACGGCGACACTGTATACCTTTCCACAGCCGACTGGGAAGGCATGATGGTGTCATACATACAATCGAACTATATGGGCTTCGGATCGGGAGTGGTTGTGCCCGGTACGGCGATCTCCATGCAGAACAGGGGCGCAGGGTTCTCGCTCGAGGAGGGGTGCCCCAACGAACTGGCTCCGGGGCGAAGGCCGTTCCATACCATTATACCGGGCTTTCTTACCCAGTCCGGCGTCCCGCTGGCCGCTTTTGGGGTAATGGGCGGCGACATGCAACCGCAAGGACATGTACAGGTGATATCGAGCATCATAGATCACTCGCTGAACCCCCAGGCCGCCATCGACTGCCCGAGAGTGAGAGTCGTGGGTACCGACGGCGTACTGGCCGAGCCGGAGGTGGGGTCGGATACTATAGCTGCCCTGAGGCGACTGGGGCACAACATACGCGCTGAAGAAGGCCGCGCGGGATTCGGGGGCGGGCAGATGGTATGGCGCAATCCTGACACGGGCGTGCTCGTTGCAGGCAGCGAGCCCAGAAAGGACGGCTGCGCCATTGCCATATAGAGTTCACGTATACCTACACATGGGGGTGTGAAGAGCATGCGAGGATCAACCAGCGTTTCAAGGATCTTCGGTATGATCTTGGTACTGTTGGGAGCAGTACTTCTTCTGAACAACTTAGGGATTACGACTATCAGCATCGGCGACATAATCGAGACGTACTGGCCTGTCGTCCTTGTGGTTCTGGGGCTTTCGGCAGTGCTTAAGCCTCGCGGAGACGAGCCGATACGTGATGAGCGGACATATGATGACCCGATACATGACGGGCCGACAGCCCTGCCCGATGAGATAGGCGAAGCACACGAGCCGTGCCGCTCCTCGGGCCCGAATGTGGGAGGATGGATCCTTATTGGCCTCGGTGTGCTGATGCTTGCGGCGAACACACGGCTCTGGGGATTCGATCTGAGCCGACTCTGGGGGACGTTCTGGGCGCTCGTTGTGATCCTTGTCGGCTGGACGGTCCTGCGGTCGTCGCCGCCTGCCGGCCAGGTGGGGCACACGCAGTGGGTGGTCATGAGCGGGCTGGAGCAACGCGCCACAGGCTGGCCGCTGAGGGGCGGATCGTATGTCGTTGTCATGGGCGGAGCTGACCTGGATTTGCGCGTGGCCGACGTTCCCGACGGCGAGACCTATCTTGATCTGACTGCGATCATGGGCGCAATAGAGTTGATTGTTCCTCCCGACATGAGTGTAGAGTGTGAAGGAGCGGCCATTTTGGGCGGGGTTACCGTGCTAGGCCAGTCATCGGGCGGCGTCATATCCTCCCGGACCTTCATTCGAGCAGGATCTGCTGGGTCCACGAAGAGGTTGCGTGTCAGGTGCAGAGCGATCATGGGCGGAGTGGAGTTCAAGTAGGGATTCTGCCGTCAGTGTCGAAGATTAATAAAGTTATCGATTTCGTTCCTCCGAGTCCCCTCGCCTAATGTCCGGGCGGGATGCCGCCCGAGGCTATGGTAGGCGGACCGATAGGGTGCGCCGGGAAACAGGCGCGCCTCCCAGTGCGGAAAGGAGGCATAGTAGTGGTTCGTATCTGTACGCCGCAGGCCCGGGGGATTTACAGGCGACGCGCTTTGCGCCGCGATGCCCTGGTGCTTGCGGCCTTTGCTGTCGTATTCTCCGTAATGGCCGCTTTGCCTGTCGCTCGGGTAGAGGCGATCTTCGGCCGCGCAGGGCTGTCGTTTGCGGTGGTCGGCGACAGCCAGGGGCGGAATGAGGTGTGGGATAAGGCAGTGGACGCGATCAATGGCGCGCGTCCGCAGTTCCTCCTGCACTGTGGCGACATGGTAGCATCCGGGACAAGCCGGCAGTACGATGACTTCCTTGCCAGAGCACGAAAACTCCGGATGCCCTTATATACCGTGCTGGGCAACCATGACGTGAAGGGCGACGGCCGGGCCACGTACGCCAGGCTAATCCGGAAGGACGCGTACTACTCGTTTGTGCAGAAGGGCTACAGGTTCATAGCTCTCGACAGCTCCTCCGGCAGCATCGACGCGGCCCAGACCGATTGGCTCCGGCGCGAACTGTCAGCCTCGGAACCGAAGTTCGTCTTCATGCACATCCCTCTTCATGATCTCAGGCCAGGCGGCGACCATTGCTTTCTCGACTCCAAGCAAGCGGCAGAGCTCCACCAGATGTTCAGCGCTTCGCGGGTGTTGGCCGTGTTCAGCGGGCATGTGCACGTCTTTGCCCGACAGGAGATGGATGGCGTAACGTACGTCACCACCGGCGGCGGGGGCGCTCTGCTGTATGCCCGAGCTGAACAGGGCGGATTCCACCACTTCACGATGGTGCGCGCAGATGGCGACCGTGTCCAGGTCGAGGCAGTGCCTGTGAAGGCCGAGATCGAAGAACCACGCCTTACTGTTCGGGGCCCGAAGGGGCAGGTGGAGATGGCCTTGGGCGAGATCGCGGCCATGCCCCGCTGCGAGGTTGGGACGGCCTTTGAAAACAAGTTCGGCAACTTGGGCGGCCAGGGAGTGTACGCGGGAGTTCGCGTCGCTGCGCTTGTCGATATGGTGGGCGGAATGCGGCCCGGTCAGGTGCTTGTGGTGACGTCGAGCGATGGCTATGCGCAGGAGTTTGCTTACGAGAATGTGTATCCGTCTGCCCAGTGGTTGTCTATGCAGGGCGAGATGCTTTTGGCCTACGAGAAAGACGGCGCGACTCATCCGGCCTGGGGAGAGGGCCCCCGGATTGTGTTTGCACCCGCCGATGGTGTATACCACAACTCGGACTGCGCTGCTACATCCGCTGCGGGCCAGGGATGGAACGTATATGAGTCGGCAGGGGCGCGCTGGGCGCGTTACGTTAGGCGGATTGATGTTAGGTAGGATGACCTCTGGCGCAGCTCGGCGCACTTGTAGCGCGCAGGATTACGTAAATGGGGAGGTAGTTACAACATGAGAAGAAACCGTGTTCTGATGATGCTGGCAATCGTGGCGCTTGCATGCCTTTCGCTGGGCCTGGGGCGCCTTGCCGCGGCGGGCGAATGGAAAGTGGAAGTGGTATCTGGCGATAGGTCGATGGTGCTTACCGGGGTTGACGCCGCAGCGATGAGGGCACACACGGTGAAGGCCGCGTTCCTCCGAAGCACCGGGCGCATAGACGGGCCGTCGGCCTACACCGTCATACCTATGGACGCCATTCTCGCCCAGGTGGGCGGTATCAACCCGGAGCAGGCCATTCGAGTGACTGCACGAGACGGCTATCAGATGGTCTATAGCTTCGCGCAGGTCAATGGGGGCATCTTCACTTACGACGGCGAGGGAAATGTGCTGCGCGTGGGCGGCCCGTCGATGCTTCTTGCGTTTGAGTCGGAGCGCGACTCCGCAGACAAGTTGCCCCGAATCATCTACGGGCGGCCCGACGGTGTTGTCATAACCGACGGCCATTTCTGGGCCAAGGCCGTTGCGAAGATAGAGATCATCAAAGGCGTGGAGGACTGGCAGATCAGCCTGTCGGGAGCGGAGAAGGTGTGGCTGGATAGAGCCACGTTCGAGAGCATTGTGACCTGCCCGGTCACCCCTCACCCTGCAGTATCCTGGTCGGTCGCTGAAAAGGACGGAAGCACGTCTACGTACGAAGGCACACCTCTGTGGGTGGTTCTGTCCGTGATTGACGGCGGCGACACGCCGGACGGACACTACGTCTTCAACGACGACTTTGCGGAAGAAGGCTACACCATCAGGGTCATCTCAAAGGACGGTATGGCAGCCGAGCTCGATTCGCAGTCGGTTGCACGGAACAACGATATCATCGTGGCGTACCGAAAGAACGGCGAGTACCTTGCGGAGGGCGACGCACCGCTTCGCCTAGTTGGCGATCTGCCCACCAAGAAGCATTCGGTCAAGGGCATCGCTACGATCGAGATCGTCGGTAACTAGCATGCTGGCACGGTTGGCTGAGCGTCGGCGCCGCTACTATTTCAGTACACGCGACCTGGTTCTGATCGCGGCGGTGAGCGCCGCCGGCGGTGTGCTAAGCACGTACGTAGGATACCTCGGGAACCTGCTGAACTCGGCCTTTGGCGTGCCCTTCGGCGCCGGCCAGTTCATGGCGGGTCTGCACGTGTTCTGGTTCGTGCTTGCCAGGGCGATTGTGGGCCGCACCGGCGCCGGCGCTCTGGCCGGAGTGCTCAAAGGCCTGGTGGAGTTGTTCACGGGCAGCACTCATGGGCTGCCGATAGTGCTGGTGTCTGCTGTAGAGGGCGTGCTTGTCGATCTGCTGTCGCTGCCATTTGCTAGGCCGCCGGTGACTGCTATGTGTCTTGCCGGGGCAGTGTCGTCGGCATCCAACGTCCTGGTGTTCCAGACCATGTACTTTTCAGGAGTCTCATGGGGATATGTGGGCCTGATGGTGCTGTTCGCGGCGATCTCCGGGGCGGTGTTCGGCGGATATTTCACCGCGGGAGTGCTGGGTGTTGTGGAGACCGCAGGGTTGCTGCGACCGACGGACAGGTCCGACGCCGGCTCGGGGCCAGGGCGTAGGCCCCGACCGCGCGTCGGTCGCTTGGCTGTGACTCTGATCATGGCAGCGGCGCTGGTGGGTGGGGCCGTATACTACTATACTCAGGTGTTTGAGCCTCTCCGGGATGGCCCCAAGTGCAGCATCGAAGGCAAGGTCGCGCGGGCTTACGAGTATACGCCGGCCGGGTTTGGCGATGAGGCCGTAACCGTGTGCGCAGAGCTAGTTGGGCAGGTCACCTACGTGCCCGAAGCCGATTACTCCGGTGTGCCGTTGGCGGTGATCCTGGAGCGCGCCGGGGCTGACCCGTCGGCGACTTCGGTGCGGATCATTGCTTCTGATGGGTACGAGGCCATCTTCAGCGTGCGAGATATCAAGGAGCATACGGACGTGATTCTCTCCCGGGACCAGGAGACTCTGCGAGTTGTGGCCCCGGGCTTTGAGGGCGCGTTCTGGGTGAGGATGGTGTCTAGGATTCGCGTTGAGTAGAGAGATAGTAGAGCTTTCCGGATTCAGCGTTCGGTATCCGCAGGGCGAGTCGGCCGCGCTTTCGCAGGTGGACTTGTCGATCGAGGGCGGCGAGTCGGTGCTTGTCACAGGGTCCAGCGGCTCGGGCAAGTCCACACTTGCTTTGTGCCTAACGGGCGTCATACCTAGTGCGGTGTACGCGCACCTCTCCGGGGGCATACGGGTGTGCGGGGTCGAACCGGCTGCCCAAGGCGTATACGACATGGCCAGCCGGGTGGGGCTGGTTCAGCAGGACGCAGAGGGGCAGTTCTGCACCATGCGCGTGGAGGACGAGGTGGCGTTCGGGCCTGAGAACCTGATGTGTTCGGAAGCCGAGATTGAGCGTCGGGTGGGGCGCGCGCTGGAGCTGGCAGGCGCCGGGCATTTGGCGGGGCGCGCCTTAAATGAGTTGTCGGGCGGCGAGAAGCAGCGCGTGGCCATCGCATCAGTACTGGCCATGCAACCACAGCTGCTCGTGCTGGATGAGCCGGCGGCGCATCTTGACCCTCGCGCCACAAGGTCGGTAGTGGAGCTTTCTGTCATTATCATGGAGCACAAGCCGTGGCGATTTGCCGGCGCGGTCCGACGCATGGTCCGTCTGGATGAAGGACGCGTGGTCTACGACGGTCCTGCCAAGTGGTATGGGCCGGGGCAGACGCGCTCTTCGGCGGCGCCCAACTCGCAGCCGTCCGGCGGTGAACCGCTGCTGGCCGTGCGCGGGCTGAGCTACTCGTACGGCGAACGGTTGGCCCTTGCCGACGTGGATCTGGACGTCGGACGCGGCGAGATAGTAGGTGTAATGGGCGACAATGGCTCAGGCAAGACGTCGCTTCTTCTCAGCATCATGGGCATAATCAAACCGCAGGCAGGCCGTGTGACGTTGGGCGGCGACGACATCACCGCGCTGCCCGTGTCATCCAGAGCTTCTCGAGTAGGCTTTGTGTTTCAGAATCCTAATCACCAATTGTTCACCGACTCCGTATGGCGCGAGGCGGCGGCGGGGCCGCTGGCGCGTGGTCGGCTCGCCGAGGAGTGCCGCCCTGCGGCCTTAGGCCTTCTACGCCGGTTCGGTCTGGCCCATATGTGCGATCGCCACCCGCTGACGCTCAGTTTCGGCGAGCGGCGCAGGCTAAACTTGGCCGCTGCCATGGTCGGAGACCCTGAACTGTTGATGCTGGATGAGCCCTTCGCCGGGCAGGATGTGAAACGTGCGGAGGATCTGGCCCGCCTGCTGGCTGACGTGGCCGACGCAGGGAAGGGAGTCTTGCTGGTAGGGCACGATCCGGACATAATGGCCTGGTGCTGCCATCGTATTGTCTTTCTTGAGCACGGGCGCGTCACGCTGGATGCCCCGGCCGCCGACGCCATGGCGGAACTTG
>JAGVTS010000030.1 GCA_019136685.1 Bacillota bacterium
GGCAAGGCCATACCTGATCTCGTAGTAGTATATTACCTCCTCGGGGCATGGATCCCCGTACATCGTCAACTCGAGGATGCGCCGCCCCTCATCGGTGTTGCGTAGGCCGCACACATCCTTGAAGTGACACTCAGCCTTCTTACACGGCAGAAATCCGCCTACAGTAAGACCGTGCTTCAGCGCATTAAGGGAGGAACGGCGCTTGCCGAGCTCTGTACGGGGGCCCGACTCTTGTGGGGCCGGCAAATTCCTTGTGACAGCTGCGATACCCTCAGGGGTGCAAGGTCCTCTCTTGCTCATGTCTGATCATCTCCTGATGAAAACTGGTTCGTTTGGCGCGCAGGACGGATGGTTACTTCTCTGTCGGGGTGGGTCATACCCCTAACAGAACCTTGATCATCAGCCCCCTCTCCGCTAGAGTTTGCATGGGGGGCAAATACACGCACTGCCATGCAAAGGCTTGCCCGCCCATTGCCCGCAATGCAAATAGTTGCGGGCTTGGCAATGGGGGCGACGGAATGAAGCAGCACCTGGCCATATTCCTTGAGGCTGCCGATACGGCTTCCGCCGACATCTACCTGGTTCGAGAAGAGTTGGCCTCCGAACTGGAGCGGCTCTCGGGACAGCTGTTGAAAGACCCCGGGCTTGGCAGCGACCCTGTGGAGAACCAGGAGGTCTGCCGTCGTCTGAGCGTTCTGGCGCAGGCCCTATACCACCCCGATCGGTCGGAGCAGGCCACTTCCGGCGCCGCCAGTCTGCGGCAGGCCTCAATGAACGCGGACGTGCTGGCGCGCAGGATCCAGTTCGGAGTAGCGTTGAGAGCGCTGCGCGTGCGGCAGGGGATGCGCCAAAAGGAGCTGGCGCTGAAAGCCAAAATCGACCCCGGTTACGAAAGCCGGCTGGAAAGGTTCCTCGCGGGCCCGCCGTCGCAGGACGTGGTGCAACGGCTTTCGGCTGCGCTGGGCGATGTGGCTGGCGAACTTCCGGCGGCGCACCAAGCCACCCCCGCATGGCACCCCTCGTCTGCGCCAAGGCTGAAGGCCTCGGCGGAGTACGATGACCTCCTTGGACAGCTCCTAGCCGTATGCGCCAAGTTGCCCCTAGATCACCTGAGGATCATCCTGGCCCAGGCCCAGGCCGTCTACGCCCTCGTGGCGTCGCAGAAGCCCGACCGTCACGTCGATTAGCCCATCGATACCCCTTTAGCCCCCGCCCCTATGATCTCCCGATTTTTCTCTTGCCAAAGGAGGAACTACACGGCTTACGCAGAAGGACTCAGGGCATGGTAAGCCTGAATGTTTTCGACTATATGTTTGAATGAGGGGATGCAACGTGGCTCGTGTAATCTCTATTCTGAACATCAAAGGCGGTGTAGGTAAGAGCACAATCAGCTTTAACCTGGCCCACGCGATCCAACGTAACAATAAGCGCGTCCTTCTCGTCGACTTGGACATGCAGTGCAATCTTACAGACATGTGCGTACCTGAGCCCGAGCGTATCACATATTCCGTCTATGACCTTCTAACTAACGAGGACTTCCTGCCCACCAATGCCGTCTACAAGACTGTGGTACAGGGTGTGGACATCATACCAGCTGATTTGCGGTTGTTTGAGGTCGAGCAGGTTATAAACCCTCTAACAAATCCGGCTGCAATGCTGATGTTACGCAACAGGCTAGCGGTAGGATTACATGATAGCTATGACTACATCATCATTGATTGTCGCCCTGAGATATCTCTCCTCACCATGAACGCCCTCATTGCCAGCGATCATTACATGGTGCCGGTTCTCTGCGACAGGCATTCGGTGCGCGGCATCGATATGACGGACTCGTATGTCAAGTCAGCCAAGCGTGTGAACCCCAACCTGCAGGAGATCGGCATCGTTATCAACGCCCTGGATCGCCGGAAGACCAATGCTATGACCATCTATAACTACCTGAGGAAGAAGCTCAATGAACGCATCATGGAGACGGTGGTCGGCACGAACGCTGCAATCGAAACCGCAGCCACTCACCAACAGACCATTTTTCAGTATGACGCCCGGCAACCTGGGGTGCGCTACTTCAAACAACTGGCAGCAGAAGTCATGCGGAAGTGCGGCGATCCCATAGCGGTGGAGGATGCAGGCGATGGCGAAGCCGAAGAAAACTGAGGTAACTATTGACTCTCTACTGGATCGCTACATAGATCCTGTGGTGGAGCGTCTGGAGAAAGAAAAGGCCGAGACTCATGGTAGTCCCTCAGAGGGTAGTCCCTCACAGGGAGGTCCCTCCACGGGTAGTCCCAACGAGGGATGTCCCTCACAGGGACCCCTAGCAAATAGTCTCCCCCCAGAGAGTGATCACTCCGATGGCACACCCGTGCCTGTTGCTCCTGTCTTGCCACCAGAACGCTCCTTCACTAGGGCTGCGAACTGGCTGTGGGACATGTTACCGCAGCACATCCCCTCGCTATGCGACTGGGCGATCTATACCTACTTGTATCGCCTCTCGATAGGCTACAACCAGACTTCATGCGTAGTTAGTCGATCAACGATACAGAAGAGCCTAGGGCTCGGGCGCAACACAGTGATCCGGTCTATCGCCTCTCTCAAAAAACGTGGCTTCATAACGGAGGGTTTGACAACCCAGGAGGGAACAGAGATCACTCTCTTCGTGCCCATAGAGGTGCTAGGTAGTCCCTCACAGGGACCTCCCTCAGAGGGTAGTCCCTCACAGGGACCTCCCCCAAGGGGACCGGCAGGTAGTCCCTCACAGGGACCTCCCTCAAAGGGACCTCCTAAGAAAGGCCAGCTAAAGTCGGGGGGTCCCTCACAGGGACCTCCCTCAAAGGGACACATAAAAGACAGTAGTACTTTTAAAAACAACAACAACAGACAAGACGTTGTTGCTGTTCTTCAAGAAGCAGGTTACGCTATTGACCCCGTGACGGTGGCTGCATGGATCGGGAAGGGAGTAACCGTCGAGACGATCCAGCGCTATATAGACTACATCCGCGAGCACAACAGAAAGAGGAGCAAGAACAAGATCGAGAACCCTACGGGGTGGCTTTTCGCCGCTGTGGAATCTGGCTGGATGGTGGATACTGAAACCATGCGGCAGACGGCTGCCAGCAGCCAGATAACACAGCAGATAGACACGGAAGAGCAGCGCAGGGAGGCCGAGAGGCAGCAGATAGAGGCCCGCATGGCCGAGCTGGGCCCCGAGCGCCTGGAGCAGATCAGGCAGGAGGAGCTTGCCAAGTGCCAGCACGACCCTGGCTACCGTGCCCAGCCCAGCGACAGGATGAGGGGGTACTACGTGGAATCGCTTGTCCACATGCGGATCCTGGCTGAGGCGTAGGGTGTGGATACTTGGTCAAGAAGACAACTGTGGGATGAAGTAAACGTTTAGAAAGTGGACGTCCATGATCTATACGTTTAGGAGATGAACGCATACAAACCGATTCTCCCAGCGCGGCGCGATCGGAGCTGCGTCCCTGGAGGCGCTTGCCGTGAAAAGTGGAGGAGATCTGGAGCGTTATGAGAATACACCACACATAAGCAGGCTTGCCCGTCTAGGGCGGAGCCAAACACAACAATCCAGCCGGTGCCGATGCGTGCCCGGCTTTCAGCGATAGACCGGACGCCGCGGGGTGCGTTAACGGCGCTAGGAGGTGCCATATGGCGATCAAGAAGTCCGCGCTTTACAGTTCGATTTGGAGCAGCTGCGACGAGCTCCGGGGCGGGATGGACGCCTCACAGTATAAGGACTACGTGCTTGTCTTGCTGTTCATGAAGTACGTGTCCGACAAGCACGCCGCCCAGAAGAACGCGCTGGTGGAGGTGCCGCCGGGCGCGAGCTACGACGACATCCTGGCGCTGAAGGGCGATAAGGAGATCGGCGACAAGATCAACAAGATCATTGCCAGGCTGGCCGAAGCCAACAACCTCAAGGGGGTCATCGACCAAGCCGACTTCAACGACGACGGCAAGCTGGGCCGGGGCAAGGAGATGGTCGACCGCCTGTCCAATCTCGTGGCCGTGTTTGACAAGCCCGAGCTGGACTTCCGGGGCAACCGGGCGGAGGACGACGATCTCCTGGGCGATGCGTACGAGTACCTCATGAAGAACTTCGCCACCGAGTCGGGCAAGAGCAAGGGGCAGTTCTACACCCCGGCGGAGGTCTCCCGAGTGATGGCCCAAGTCATTGGCGTGGGCGAGGCCACCAGCGGCGGCCAGACGATCTACGACCCGACGTGCGGGTCGGGTTCCCTCCTGATCAAGGCCCACGACGAGGCCCTCGCCAGAACCGGCTACGACCTCGCCCTCTACGGGCAGGAGATGGACAACGCCACCCACGCGCTGGCCAGGATGAACATGATCCTACACGGGTGCCCCACGGCTGAGATAGGCAAGGGCAACACCCTATCGAATCCGCTGTTCACGCAGGGTGACGCCAGCCTTAAGACCTTCGACTTCGTGGTTGCCAATCCCCCGTTCTCGAACAAGTCGTGGAGTAACGGCCTGAACCCGACTGAAGACTTGTTTGGTCGCTTTGCGCTCGGTATTCCACCCAAGAAGAACGGCGACTACGCATTCCTTCTCCACCTGCTGGCATCGATGAAGAGCACCGGAAAAGGGGCGATTGTAATGCCTCACGGCGTCCTATTCCGGGGCAACGCCGAGGCCGAGATCCGCAGGAACATCGTGAAGCGTGGCTACATCAAGGGGATCATTGGGTTGCCGGCCAACCTGTTCTACGGCACAGGCATCCCCGCCTGCATCGTGGTGCTCGACAAGGAGAACGCCGCCGTTCGCAGGGGTGTTTTCATGATCGACGCGAGCCGCGGGTTCGTGAAGGACGGCAACAAGAACCGGCTGAGGGCGCAGGACATTCACAGAATCGTCAGCGTCTTCAACAGCCAGGCGGAGGTTCCGGGCTACTCCCACATGGCCACCTTCGACGAGATAGAGCAGAACGACTTCAACCTCAACATCCCACGCTACATAGACAGCACCGAGCCCGAAGACCTGCAGGATATCGACGCGCACTTAAGCGGCGGCATTCCCGACCGCGACGTAGACGGCCTGGCGCAGTACTGGGCAGTGTTCCCGAGCCTGCGCACCGAGCTGTTCGAACCGGCTGACAGGCCGGGGTACAGCCAACTCAAGATCCCGGCCAGCAGCGTCAGGTCTACGATCTTTGGCTATCCCGAGTTCGACGCGTTCAACCAGTCGGTGACGGCCCTGTTTGACGGGTGGCGCGCTGCACACGTACGGAAGCTGAAGGACCTGGGCCCGGGACATCACCCTAGGGAGCTCATAAGCGAACTGTCGGAGAGCCTTCTGAGCGTGTTCCGCGGGACGCCTCTGATCGACCCCTACGATGTGTACCAACACCTGATGACCTACTGGGCGGAGACGATGCAGGACGACGTTTATTTGATCGTTAGCAATGGGTGGCGGGAGGCTGCCCGGCTGCGGCTCATGGTCGACGTCAAGGTGGGTAAGGACAAGGAAAAGCCCGACATCACGGTGGGCAAGCAGAAGTACAAGGCCGACCTGGTACCTCCGGCGCTGATAATTGCCCGCTACTTCCCCGATGCTCAGGCCGCGATCGACGAACTCGAGACCAGGCGTGTCGCCATTGCCCAGCAGATGGACGAGCTCAGAGACGAGCAGGGCGGGGAAGAAGGGCTTCTGTCCTCGGTTATCGACGACGGCAAGATCACCAAGGGCGATCTGACGGCTCGGCTCAGAGAGATCAGGGGCGATGCGGAGTTCGATGACGAAAGGGCTGTGCTGGAGCGGTATCTGGGCCTGATGGATGAGGACTCGGCCACGGCCAGAGAGATCAGGGATAAGCGGGCCGAGCTAGACGCGCAGCTAGCGGGTAAATACGCAAGCTTGACTGAAGATGAGGTCAAGACGCTGGTGGCCGACGAGAAGTGGATGGGCGCACTGGCTGCCGATGTGCAATCTGAGCTACACCGGATATCGCAGACGCTGACTGCCCGCATTC
>JAGVTS010000034.1 GCA_019136685.1 Bacillota bacterium
TGACAATAACAAGGTAGACTGATGATGCCTTGGTGCGCGTCACAATTGATGCTATTCTCATGGCCCGCCCAAGCTCAGCTGAAAGATCACGCACAAGCCCGAAGTCCACTACAACAGGGTCAGACCACACTCTCCGAAACATGATGTTGGCTGGCTTCAGGTCACGATGCACCAGCTCACGCGATGCTATGTGCTCGATGGCACCGATCAGCTGAAGACCAATAGCCCACGCCTCATCCGGTGACAATAGGCTATCCTGTATGCGCTCGGCAAGAGTTCCGCCTGCCATGTACTCTTCCAGCATGAATGTGTACTCTCGACCATCGTAGAGAACGGACGAGACATCGTGAAGTCTGGCTATACTCGGATGGCTGCACTTCTTCATGGCGTCTACTTCGCGCGCCGTGCGCTCCACCGAGCATTCCTCACGAACCACCTTCAAGGCCCAAGGCTCTCCTTCAAGCGTCCAGACGAGATAAGTCTTCTTGAAAGCGCCTTCGCCGATTTTCTCGCCAAAGGCGAGTCCTCTGGAATTGCAGACTACACGTGCAACGTCATCAAGCGCGGCGCTCATCCTTTATCCCCTGCGAACACATGCTCCATGGCCCGCTGCCTAAGCCACGGCTGCAGGGGTTGAACAACAGGCGGCTGGTGAATGATCGCGATAGAGTCTTCCGATACAGTACACAGCCCGACGCCGAATCGCACGAATTGCGCCTGATGGCGCGTCAGACTCGGCGCGATCTCCTGCGGCATCACCACGAACGAAGTATCTGCGAAACACAGGTTCCGATAGGCCTGGCGCAGTGCATCCTTCCATCTCTTCAGCTTGGCCTCAAACGCGACTACTGTACCTTCTTCCAACACAGCGACCACATCAGCGCGACCGCGCTGGTAGTAAAACTCCGTCTCGACCCCAATTACGCCCCACGGTGATGAAGCCTCCTGAAGATGCATAGTGAAGCAGCAAACCATTGACCTCTCGTCGGAGAACAACATCAATCCCCTTCCCATCCCATCCTCGTTCCGCTGCGGGCCCGCTCGACCCCGCCCGCGCTACTGAACAGGGTTGCGTCCAGCACCAACTGACTCCAGGGTGCTTTACAGATACTGCACCTACGTAGTTTTTCTCCAACACGTCCGAGGATCCTCTACGAAGCCCAAATATCATGCTTCTGGGCTAATCACGTGCATGTGGTGTAGATCCGGCGGAAGGACCTATGCTCGTCAATGGCGCATTCGGCTAATCTTCGCCGAGCCGAAACGGCGTGATGCCAGCCTCAGCCCATCTTCAGCACCCTTGCGCATTCAGGTTCTGAGTCTTGGGGGGCCCGCGTTTCGCGCGGGATGGTAACGTAGACGGACGGCGACACTCCCAGGGCCCGGAACATCTTGTCCGGAGACATCTTCGATTCGGACAGCATTCGGGTGCCGTTGGGGAGGATTACGACTATGACAGCGTCGAATGAATCCAGGATCATTCGAGCGGTAGGCCGTTTCGTCATTCGTTTGCCCGGTATCGGCAGCTCTTCGTCGTTAGCCTCCGCATAGCGTCGTGCCCGGCGCTGGATGATTGCCCGAACCATGGCGGCAAGCAGAACCACATAGGCAAGGGCCCCCAGCCTTTCGGGTTTCTTCACGAACATAGCTCCTACGAACTCAGGTTCCTTGATGGCCCTAAACTGCAGCTCAACAGAAGTTTGTTCCTTGTAGTTCCGGAGTACCTTCTCGGTCGGATGCTCCTCTACGTCGAACATGTTGGTAATCAGAACAATGCAGGAGGCCCTAAGCTTCAACTCTGCATACTCCTGCTCCTTCGAATCGCCCACCGCAGCATTCACTCTATAGATAGGCCTGGTAGGCACGGGTTCGCCTTTACGAGGCCTGCCTGGCCTGGATCTTCTTGCGACTGCTTCTTCGGCTTGCACGTTCCCCGTGATCTCGTATAGAGCGTTGCGATTCTCGTTTCTGATTCTGTCAAGGGCCGCCCTTGCATCAGGCTCACATGCGAACTCCACCTTCGCTGGCTATTCAAGCTGGGCTCGAGTTCGTCGCGTTGTTTGAGGAGATTCTTCGCCAGGGTCTTCGCCTTCCGCTTGTCGAGGCTCGACGAATGCACGACTATAGGTCTGTAGGGCCGGACGGCCGTCTTTGTTGCGATATCTACGATGTACTCTTTGTGCTTACAGAACGCCGGATCTCGCTTGGGCAGCCACTGGGTGTCCACACGACCGGGGCAGCTTCAACGATGCTTAGTGATTCCGACCATGCCAATCGCCCCAACCCATCCGCTGGACACGCCTGCAAAACTATGGCCGACCGTTGATCCTCTCTCTACACCTGATGTCGTCCCCTACTGTGCTGGTGTCACTCGCTGCACCCAACTTGGCAAGTCCAGAATCATGCCCCGTCCGCCTCAATCTTCTCGCGTTGCCGCCTTTCATGCTCTCGATGCCAGAGTTGACGAAGGAGCGGATTTGTGCACCGACCAGCAAGTTCATTGGTCTCATTCGTGTACACGTGCAGGCTGTCGCTGTAGTGGGTGTAGAAGCCCAACTCGAGATCCAGCCACGCTGCCATCATCTCCTGCAACGTGGTGAACTGTACGATGTTGTGAGGCCAGCTGAGTTTGAGGTCATTGCTGCGCATTATCTGGGTCCACTCCAGCCGCCCCTCACGCACCTTGAGTAGGGAACATATGTTGCAGGGAATATCCTGACTTCGCGGCTGTCCAGCATGGACAGGCAGATCCGATGACGCATCCCAGATCTGCAACACTACCTGTCGCGAGTGGGGCTGTGCGCTCAGCGACTCAAAGGCGTAGCGGATCTGGTCAACCCCAAAGCGGAAAGGGCAAATTCGAAACTCGGATTGCACAACCACCGTCTTCGTCTGATGCCCATCTACGACAATCGCTGTCGGTGGACGCGCGTGCCCCTCGATTTCGAAGGTAGTCACATACCTGGGCTCTGACCCAAACTCTTGTGCCTGAAAGACAGCTCTATCACTAGGTTCACGCAGTCTAGTTACCACTACTGCAGTGTCCCACACCTTTCAATGGCCTCAACTGCCAGGTCGGCAAGGAATTGGGGCCCAAATCCGATCTCCATCAGCTCACGCACAGCGTCTGCCTGGCTGGAGTCATCCAGGCACAACGCAAGCGTGCAGTGGTTCCTGGTTCCCACTGAGATCACTACATAGAGATGGCTGAAATGGTCTCTGTCGCTCCGGCCGACCTTGAACCTGACTAGGCATGCATCGCCCTCCGGGCCAAGCACGAGCGCGCTGCGGTATCCTCCGTCCCGCCAGCAACCCCTGATGCGGCCCAGAGGTCTAGCACCTGCAGCCGGAATCCTCCACGAGCGTGCCTCGTTGGAACAACCCTCTCGTGCTGAAGGCGGGAGACCATGCTGGGCGGTCATAGTACTTCCTAAGCTCGCTATCCAGACGCAGCAGCGAAATCGACACTCCAGCCATCTCCTGGCACGTGGCGTAGTTTCCTGCCTGAGCATCATAGACCTTGACGCCGAGTTGGTCCAGACGCTCCAGGGCTCTACGCATGCAGATTAGCAACTCCATCCGCGTGGTTGAGCCAAAGCCGTTCACCAGTACGCAGACGTCGTCTCCAGATTTCAGGGGCAGATCAGCCGCAATCAGTTCTACTAGGCTGTCAACTAGAGCGTCAGCCGGCTCCATCGGGCCTCGTCTCACACCGGGCTCCCCATGCAGACCCATCCCAATCTCGATTTCGTCGTCCGGCAATTCGAATGCTGGCTTGGCAATCCCCGGAATCGTGCCGGGAGACAAAGCCACACCCATTGTTCGAGTGTTGTTGCCGGCTTTCTCAGTGACTCGCCTAACTTCATCCAAGTCCAGGCCGGCGTCACAAGCGGCGCCTGCAATCTTGATTACGTAGAAGTCGCCGGCGATTCCGCGTCGATCGGTAATTCTCTCAGGAGGGGCGGAAGCAACGTCATCCATCACGCGAACCGTGGCTGTGCTGATGCCGTCCATCTCTGCCATCTCAGCAGCCATGTCGAAATTCAGGTTATCGCCAGCGTAGTTGCCGTAGACGTAGAGAACCCCATGTCCCCTGTCGGCAGCCTTGGTGGCGGCCAAGATGACATCTGGCGGCGGCGCAGCAAAGATGTTGCCTTGGCATACGGCGTCGGCAAACCCATCACCTATGAATTCCAAGAACAGCGGTTCGTGTCCCGAACCGCCCCCGATTACGAGACCAACCTTCCCCGGGTCGAGTTTGCTCTTTACGACAACGTTGACTTCGTCCAGCAGCCGGAACCGCCCCTTGTGCATGGCGACGAAGCCTTTGAACATCTGCCTGACTACGTTCCTTGGGTCATTTATCAGCTTCTTCAATCGCAGAACCTCCCCATGCCGTACACGTATCAGAGAGTGAGATCCTCATTGCAGCGCTTGTGGACGGACCGCACTCCCGTGATCTCGCACGCCTGTCATACCGTGAATCCTACAGGTTCTTCTCGGCCCAATCACTCATGGCTTTGGCGATTACGCTTAGCGATACCGCCCCGGCATCTGGGAAACCGACTGCGCGTTCGCCCAGGGCCTTTGCCTTGCCAACTTTCGCCACATAGTGCCTGCTAGCTTCTTTCCCTTCCTCGGCTGCCAAGTAGGCTCGCCTCAGCGCCTCCTTGAAGGGCAACGCGCTTTCCGAGCTATGGCGCAGCGATACCACCATTGGGTGCAATGCATCAACAACTGTCTTGTCGCCAACCTCCGCGTGGCCCTTCGCCTGGATCTCCGTCAGCGCTTTCTCGAACATGCAGCTGAACTCAGATACACCGATTTCTGATTGCGAGGGCA
The DNA here is from genome assembly GCA_019136685.1 of Bacillota bacterium. Taxonomy (GTDB): domain Bacteria; phylum Bacillota; class DTU025; order DTU025; family DTU025; genus UBA5389. The sequence continues at coordinate 4,843 of JAGVTS010000034.1, forward strand.
TGTTCCTGCTACCTGCATGGAACAGCATTCCGAAGATTATGCCAGACGCACCACCCATGGTTCTGATCATGGTCCGGCCTGAGGTAAAAAACACGTCATAGACATCAGTGAACTCCCTAGCCCGCAACTCATCGCGGCAGCGCTCCAAACCGGCGGCCATCCCGATGCCGTGATCGCCGTCCCCTATGTTGCGATCTGCTTCACAAAGCAGCTCCTTCGATTCAACAATTACATCGGCCACATAGATCATCATCTCTCTGGCCTGAGCTGCAGACATGCTGTCCATGCTGAAGTACCCCCCTGCGTATTCCGAAGCACCCGGTTATCGGAGCGAAGCGACGAAGGACATTTCCAATGTAGCAGTTCCAGCAATGGAATGTAAAGGGTGTTGACGGAAGCAGGTTCCGGGGGAGTGCTCGTCGAGATCGCGCCCGGCTTCACGCTCGACCCCTTTGCTCCCTGCCTGTTCGCCTTCTGTAACCGCGAGAGGGACAAGATCAATATACCGCATTGTGACCATGACGGGTTCTGGCTCTACTACCGCCGGCTGGAGAAGGGCAGGCTCACCCTGCCGTAATGGCGAGGACGGTTGGCAAATCCGCGCAGCCGTAACTGTGTCGATTTCCGGGTGACGTATTGCGGCCTCGGGGCCCAGTTGTCCGCGGGTGGGGCTGTACATGATCCGCTCACGCCCTTACACTTGCGCAGTGCATCGTGGTACGCGTGCATCTTGCAGCGGAACAGGTCGAACGCAAGCAATCTCTCCACAATGCCGATGATCTGGCGTGCCTCTGCATTCACATCGGACGGACAACGGCATGCCTGCGTTGTATGCTATTCGGCCGTTTCGAAACTCACCTCGAAAACTGCGCCAGGGGCGCCGGCGAACACGATCATGCCTTCGGCTGGCAGTCTCGCTTCGGAATGGCCCGTTATCCACGAAAACTCAATGCACTTTCCGTACTCGTATACCGCAAAAGAACCCTGCCTGGGCATGTTCACGATGATCGTTTTGTTGTCGCCGACACCGGTGATACGATGCCATATCCCGTAGCCATCCGGGCCTATTGTGTACGTGGCGCTCTGGCCTGTGGGGAGGATATCCATGTTCTTTTCACTGATGCAGACCACGTTGCCGGCCT
>JAGVTS010000015.1 GCA_019136685.1 Bacillota bacterium
GGCGCATTTCAGTCGTGCCGATCGTAGGCGGAATGGGCCGGCAGGGGGCACGGTGGCACAGCAACGACATAGCGCGCAGGGTAGCCGGCGCTTTTGGAGGAGAGTATTACCTCATTAACGCTCCGGCCGTCGTTCAAAGTCTTCAGGTTCAGCAGGCATTCCTGAGCCAGGCAGTGATTCAGGAGAACCTCAAGCTGGCGGAGACGGCACGAATCGCCCTCGTGGGCGTAGGGGCTCTCAGCCCTATGTCCACAATGATCCAACCCGAGTTCTTCAGCTCAGACGAACTTATGTCCCTTGCTGACCTGGGAGTTGTGGGCAACATCGGCGTAGACTTCTTCAACTCCGAAGGCAGTATAGTGCAAACCCCTCTAAACGACCGGCTCGTCGGGCTGTCGTTGAAACGACTAGCGCCCCAAGCCCTAATATTCGGAGTAGCAGAGGGCCCCGATAAGATTAGCGCCATCAAGGGCGCTCTGGCAGGCAGGCTCATCACCACCTTGGTGACGACCGCCACGACCGCCAGAGCACTTTGCAGTGACGTCAAATCGAGGTGATGCCGAAGACGTCGGTTAGGGAATCGCGTAGTCTCGCAAGATCGCAGTCGAGTCTCCTACTTTACATCCTGAGGAGGGCTTTGGATGCGTAAGGTTACATTCTGGATCCTCGCTATTGTGACCCTATCATCGCTTGTTGTGGTCCCCGCGATCGGGGCCCCGCAGCGGACTGTCGCCATGCTCACTCCCTACATGGCATCGGTGACCACCAACCAGATGATCAAGGTCTTCGAGGCAGGGTCGCGCGCCAAGGGTTGGCAGGTTATCACCATCGACACTAAGGGGGATTTCGGCGCCCTCGCAAGCCGCATGGAGGATATGATCGCCAGAAAGGTGGACGCAATCGTTCTTGCTATGGCCGATCCCAACCAGCTGAAGGATCCAATCAAGAAGGCGAATCAAGCCAAGATACCTGTGCTTGGCGGCGATGCCGGCTGGATTCCGGGTATCGCGTGTAACGTCACGTCCAACAACTACGCCATGTCTGCGATGATGACTACTTACCTGTTCAATGCCATCGGGAATGAAGGCAATATCGTTGTACTCACCCATCGTCCACACCACGGAGTCAGGAAGCGAACTGCGGTATTGGACGCCGTACTCAACGAGACCCCCGGCATCAAGGTCATCACCGAACACCACGTTCAGGTACCTGGCCCCATAGAGGATGCGCGCAAAGCCATGGAAACCATACTATAGCTATGGGCAAGCAACCCGGCAGTGAACATCTCGCGTGGTAGATTCCCTTTGCTGGTAGTCGATCTTGCACGGCTGACGATCCGTTCTGGGTAGTCGTCGGCTGAAGAGCGTATACGTGCCGCACGCTGCTTGTTTGCAGTGAAACACCTATCTGCCTGGTCTTTTGTTGGGATGTGCCGATATAATCGACGCGTTTTCCCCGACATGCCGAGAATCTGGACAATGGTTGATGCATAACGCGGTGTATGACCGCATAAAAGCAAAAGGCAGAAGCTTCGGATGGTTGCAGCGGCTGATGGCGGGGATTCATGGATAGGACCCGGGACGTCATGCTAGATTTTGCTGCCTTCAGTCAGTCTAAATGGGTATATATGTTGCATTGACTTCGCCCCGCGCGTCCTATACACCCATACACCCGATTATGCAACAGCCATCGTCGAGGAAATCGGCACATCGCCAAAAGAGCGTCTATAATATCGACACCTAGATTTTGCCATCAGCCTCGTGGCCCATCTCTGCATGCGCAATGCCACAGGATGCTACGGAACCCCGTTAGGGCTCACCACATGAGAACGCCACGCCCAGGAATACCAGTAGATGCGGATAATGCACAGACTCGGGCGTCGCTTCAGTTGCAAAAATCCCACCGCCGCCTGCGCGGCAATCTACACTACCCGTTTGCCAAACGGAGCAAGCGACAGTGCGGCCAGTTTGAAGCTTTGGATAGCAAAAGGTATCCCGATAATGGTTACTGCAAAAATCAACCCCATGGCCACGTGCGCCGCCGCAAGAACCCACCCGCACAGGATAACCCAAACGATGTTGCCTAGGATGCCCATGACAGCTCCGCCGGGATCGTTCACTATCCTCCTGCCGAACGGGGCCAGCTGAAGCGAGGCAATCTTGAAGCACTGGATCCCAAAAGGAATCGCTACCACTGTGACACAGAGGAGCAGTCCAGCGGCACACCACAGAATGGCTCCGGCAATGCCACCGGTGAGTATCCAGATTATGTTGCCGATAGTAGACATGGCAATGCCCCCTCGTTATCGCCTCATGAACCCATTATGCACCGACGAGAGCCGACCCTGCCCGTCATGGCTCGCCGACCCAGGAGGAAGCCCGCGCCCGTGATCACCCGAGCCCTCGCTCTCTTCGCTTGTGCTATGATGTACCAGGTGGACAGGGGGAACGCCTATGCACAGGATCATGATAGTCGAAGACGACGACAAGATCGCCGACATCCTCGCAAGTTACCTTGAAAGGTATGGCTACGAGCCTGTCAGGCCGTCAAGCCTTCACGACATCAAGGCGGAGTTTCTTGCCGCGTGCCCTCACCTGGTGCTACTCGACATCAACCTTCCCTATATGGACGGCTTCTACTGGTGCCGGCAGATACGCACCGTGTCGAACGCGCCGGTGATCTTCATCTCCGCCCGCTCCGGCGACATGGACCAGGTTCTCGCTCTCGACAACGGCGGCGACGACTACATCACTAAGCCGTTCTCCATCGATGTCGTGATAGCAAAAGTCCGCGCCGCGCTCAGACGGGCCTATGGCGAATACTCGACCTCAGCTGAGGCCGACCCGGATGTGTACGAGATCGAGGGACTCTATCTGTATCGCAGCAAGAACATGGTCGAGTGGCGCGGCGCACAGGCGTTCTTGACTCCCAAGGAGTTCCGCCTGCTGGATCTCCTGGCGCGCCGATTGGGACAGGTCGTTCCCCGCGACTGCCTGCTCGAAGCCCTCTGGGACGATGTAGAGTTTGTGGACGATAACACCCTTACCGTTAACGTCACGCGAGTGAGGCGCAAGCTCCAATCCATCGGAGTGATAGGCGCCATCGAGACCATCCGCGGCGCAGGCTACAAGCTGGCGCCTGTATGGGTAGACGAGCGTCACAGCCCCGCCGGCTGCAAGAGCACGGGCGAGGAAGGCGAGGGATTGGCATGAGCATCCTTGCGTATCTGGCGAGTCGAGCCGCCTTCATCATCTTTCACCTGTTCGCAGGGGCGCTCGCGATCGCCGTCATCCAGCTGGACCTGCTTCAGACAGGCGGGTCCGGGCTCACGTATGGGTCTGCGGCGTACATCGTAGTTCTCCACGCGGCGATGCTCGGCATCGCCGTGGTCATCGACTACTCTCGGCAGTATGCATTCTTCCGCCGCGCCCGCGAAATCGCGGCGGCGCCCGACCCGATAGCCCTCGTGCCGTCTCTTCCCGCCCCGAGCTGTGCCGAGCAGCGCATCCTATCCCGGCTGGCAAACGCGGCATACACATCACACACCGCGGAGGCTCTGAAGCGTGAGGAGCAATCGCAGATGCATGTCGACTTCACCAACCGATGGGTCCATGCCATGAAAACACCGGTGTCTGTGATAGACCTCCTCGTCCAGCAGTCAAAAGAGGTCAGGTCCGCAGATGAAGCGTTACCCCTGTTCGACAGCATTCAGGAGGAGAACGAGCGGATCGCCCACGCTCTCGAGACGATGCTGGGAATGGCCCGGCAGGAGCGATTCTCGCTGGACCTCCTACCCGAACAGGTGGACCTCGCCGAGGTCGCCCGCAACGTGATCAACAAGCACAGGAAAGAGTTCATCAGGTATTCCATCTACCCGAGTGTTGAGTGCCATTCCCCGACCTCCATCATAGAGACCGACGAGAAGTGGATCACATTCGTCGTCGATCAGCTCGTATCCAATGCAATCAAGTACACCCGAGTCAGCCGGCCAGCGTCCGCAGCGGTAGCGGCAGCCACAGCCACAGCCACAGCCACGCTCGCAGCGAGGGCCGACCGCTCCAGATCAGCCGGCGGCGACAGGCGCATCCTTATCCTCATCGATCAACTCCCGGCCGGTTCTCATGACCACACCGACCTCGCCCAGCCCGCTCTGACGCTCACGGTCCGCGATCACGGGATCGGAATCCCGATTCACGACCTTCCGCGTGTCTTCGATCCGTTCTTCACCGGCGAAAACGGACGCCTGGCTCCGGAATCCACCGGCATGGGCCTCTTCCTCGCTAGGAAGATATGCGCCTCCCTCGGCCATACCATCACCGCCCAGTCCCAGCCCGGGCAGGGTGCAGCCATGACGATCACCTTCTCAACAACCGCTATAACGCACGGCGTGGACGCTGCAACCTTGCAATAATGTAAGGCTGAAGGGCCCTTATGTAAGCCTGTTCAATGGAGGTATTCACGCCGGCCTTGTATACTCGTAATCGACGGCCCGGGCGAGATCTCCGCCCGCCGTATGATCGCAAGTCCATTGCCATGCCATTGGCAGACACAAGACGAAAGATACGCAAGGTGCAGGGGCAAGGAGGGGTTCAGGATATGGCGGTCCTCACCGCGCATGATCTCACGAAGGTATACGGCTCAACTAAAGGCACAGCGACTACTCGCGCGCTAAGCGGCCTGAGCATGCAGGTAGACGCGGGCGAGTTTGTCGGGGTCATGGGACCATCCGGGAGCGGCAAGACCACTCTACTCAACGTGTTGGCGACCATCGATACGCCCACATCCGGGACTGTAGAGGTGAACGGCATATCCCCCGCCAAGCTTCGCGGCGACCAGCTGGCTCTGTTCCGCCGTCGCCGGCTCGGTTTCGTATTCCAGGACTTCAACCTGCTCAACACGCTTTCAGTCCGCGAGAACATCGCTCTTCCGCTGGCCCTGGACGGCGTGCACTCCGACGACATCGAACGCCGGGTTGAGCTGGTCGCAGTACGCCTCGGCATCAGCCACATACTGGACAAGCGAACCTACGAGATATCCGGCGGCGAGCAACAGCGCGCGGCGATAGGGCGCGCCATAGTCCCAAGGCCCGCGATCTTGCTCGCCGACGAGCCTACCGGCAATCTCGACTCCAAGTCGTCTCACGGAGTCATGCAGGCCTTTCGCGACCTCAATGAAAAAGACGGCGCCACGATCCTGGTGGTCACCCACGATCCGTTCATAGCGAGCTTCTGTCAAAGGATCACATTCATCAAGGACGGCAAGGTCTTTTCGGAGCTCAGGCGGGGCGCCGATGGCCGTCAGGCGTTCTTCCAGAAAGTCCTGGACTCGCTGAGCCTCTTGGGAGGTGAGTTCAATGACGTTGCTGCGTCTCGCGTATAGGAACGTCCGCGAGAACCGGCGCACTTACTTCGGCTTCCTCGCCAGCAGCGTATTCGCCGTGGTAGTATTCTACCTGTTTGCGTCGTTTCGAGCCCTGCCGGCGGTGGCCGGAGGGCAATACAGGGGCGCCGCGGGGATTGCCTTCGGATTTCAGGTGTGCCAGTATATCATCATCGCATTCTCAGTCTTCTTCACCCTGTACTCAAACTCCGCATTCGTGAAGTCGCGCAAACGGGAACTGGGCATGCTCGCCCTGGGAGGATTGTTCGCCAGGCTGTTCGTGATGGTGATCGATAGGATCCTGATGTCCCCTGAACCGCTCCCGTTTGTGATCCAGCCTGGCCCGATATTGACCACGACCCTCGCCTATCTGGCGTTGTTCGCCGTGATCAGTGCGCTCAATATCGTCTCGGTCAAAACGAACCAAGTGATACAGCTCGTGAAAGCGCCCGCCAAGCCCAAAACGCCGCCCGCCTACTCCCGGTTCCGGGTGGCGCTCGGCATCGCATGCGTAGCCTCAGGCTACGCCGTGGCATGGACGGTGTCCGAAGTGGGAGTAGCTATGGCTTTCCTGCCGGTAACGGGCAT
>JAGVTS010000044.1 GCA_019136685.1 Bacillota bacterium
CGGGGTACTCTCGCGAACCACTGGTGGGATAGTCAACCACGCTCAGCTACTAGGTGGCGGCGTGCTTCAGCACGATGACTTCCTTCTTGAATCGGCAAGATCCTATACAGGAAGCGTCGTGGCTGCTGACTACGGGGCAGGTACTATCATCGTCGAACTCGATCCCGACGCCCCAGCCATGCCTCTGGCGAAGCTGCTAGACGGTCAGCGTATCGTACTCTCCAACGAGAGGCACGCTTCGGAGTTTGTGGTCAGTCAGGTAGAAGCGCTCGACGGGCGGCGCTATAAGGTCACCTTTCAAGAGCCAGTGGATCTGACAGGCCAGGGAAAAGTGACTGGCATTGCGCCACAGTCTGTCAGCACCAGCACTCCGCTACCCTTGGGTAACTACTACGTGGGTCAGCAGCTGGTCAACCCGACAACCGGGCAAGCCGTACGCATCGCGAGCATTTCCGGTGCCAACATACGGCTGGAATCTAGAGACAGTGATGTAAGGCCGGGCGAGATGTTTCACATCTACGACTTCGGAGCCGGAGATCGCTTCCAGATTGCCAGCTCAATTCATCTGCACAGCGTGGACGGTAGCGGTCTCTATGAGGTAGGTAGCAATACCACAGGCCGCGTGGTTCTTTGGGATGGGCAGGAGCATCGTCTCGAGCCCGGGAAATGCCAAATTCGGGTGCCAACGATCAGCGTGCAGGTGCTTTCGCCCCGATATGATGATCAGATCGCGGGAACGCTGAAGCCCGAGCTCAAGCTGGAGATTCCTCAAGAGCTCTCTTTGGCGCGCATCGAGATCGCCTTTGGTGAGCAGATGGTCTACAGCGGTGCACAGATGCCTGCTTCTGAGGCACTGGCCTTTGACACAAGAGCTGGAAGATCACCGCTAAGAGGATGCCTCTGCGTGTGCAGAACTGGTGGACTCTCGTGGCAGATCTGTGGGAGCCTCTAGCGAGCGGTTGGTTTGGTGATTTCGACTTCAACGAGATCTATGATCGCTCACCAGGTTGGGTGTTTGTCAAGGATGAAGCAGAGGCTTTTCATGACGACCCACATCGCATGACTCGCACAGGGCCCACTGACGAGTACCTGATTTGGGAAAGCCCAGCTCTGCAGCACTTTGAGCTCGTCTTTTTCGCTAAGCAGGCGCCAGCCCCTGAGGATGTGGAATGCGCGATCTCTGCTGATGGGGTACAGTGGCAGACGGTTCCCTACAGCCTACATGCGGGAGGGGTCTCCCAGTCGGGTTGGCGGCTCTTGGAGCTGTGCGGTGAACAGGCGCCGGACCCGGCCACGGGGTTCTTCCGGGTGCAGCTGCGGGCTGGCGCACCCGCCGAATTGCAGCTGGGGCGAGTCAGTCTGAGGGGTCAGCGACCGTAGGAAGCTGCCAGCAGGGGTGTCAGGTGTGTCCCGCGATCCGGCTCCTGGGAGGCTTCGTGAAGCAGCAGGATACCGCCACACGTCTATCGAAGCGCCACAGGCCAACGACGATCTGGCAAGGGAGCGTATCACTGTGCCATGGAACACATTTGACCGCGATCGCAAGCACCTCGAAGCGCAGTACCATGACCCTGACTGGGATGTGGAGAGCGGATGGAGCTTCGATAGGCTACACAAAGCAGTAGAGCTGCTGGTGGAGGATGCGTTAGACCAACCTCGCATTCTCACGAAAGCAAGAGTGTTTGAGCTGATTCTACTCAACGGGCGAATCCATGTGGACCCCAAGGACTGGTTCTGTGATCACCTGCAGCATGGTGATATGGTCCGCAAGCTTCGCGACCGGTGGACGGCCGAGATCAACAGTACGGTTCTGGCCGAAACCCATGATAGAGCCGGAGTTGGTCGGGTGACTGGTGCCTTCATCTCAGGACCCAATTTCAGTCATACATCACCTGACTGGGAGAGGCTGTTGGCGCTCGGGCCGTCCGGGCTGCTCGACTTCGTCAGGAAAACGCGGCAGAAGAGGCAAGCCTCGGGCTCCCTAAGCGAAGCCGAGGTCGCTTTCTATGATGCTGT
>JAGVTS010000246.1 GCA_019136685.1 Bacillota bacterium
TACGGAAGCGCGATCCTCGATAAGCTGATGGGGATCGGGCTCGATACAGGCCGAGCTCTGCGCCTTCGCGCGACCCTGCCGACGGCCTCGATGCGAGTTCCACCCAACCTAATGCAGTGGATAGAGAGAAGCGTCGGGTTTCAGAAATGCCGCCGTCCATCTATGGAATCGGCAGTCGTCGAACTGCACCAGCAGGTGGTGTTCACCTTCGTGGTATCCTACGTATCAGACGAGAAGTTCACCGACGACCTTATGGTAGCAGTAGACCGACACACGCTGGGCGACGATACGGACCTCCTAGATGACCAAATCAACGTGTACTTCACCGATGCAGGCACAGACCTGGATGACCACGACAACCCACAGGCTCTCATTCATCCATACACCGAGGTCGCAGCCCGGGCCGCAGCCATACTCGCGGAACGGGCACTTCCACAGTATGTGGCCTATCAGCGCCAAGCCGCGCTCTACTGCCGGCAGGAACTATCGAAACTCCTCCGCTACTATCACGAAACCGCCGAGCAGCTGAGATCGCGGGAGGAAGCGGCGGCGGATGAAGACCGCCGTGGACGCCTCGCAGCGAAGATCCAGGCAACACTGGCCGAGAAGGAACACCGCTCCGTAGACCTCATCGAGAGATACCGAGTGTACGCGTCCGCCCGCCTCGACAGCGCCGCCGTGCGGATCATGCCCAAAGTCAGGGCTCGCCTGCAGGTGCAGCATATGCGCGAAACCCTGCACCAGGACGTCTTCTACAACCTGGCTTCAGGCAGTGTGGAACCCATCGCCTGCCCCATATGCCACGCCAGAAGCGCGACAATGTACCCCACGGCATCCATGGCAGAACCGCCCACGGATCTCAAAGCAGATTTCGTGTGCCCTAGGCATATAGCCTGACTCCCTTCACTGCCGCATTCGCTCGGGTTCAGCGCCTGCTGCCAGTAAGCATCAGGCAGGCTTCGTCTTCGGAAAACCGGCGGTACACGGCCAGGCACTTGTCTTGGAGCACACCGCCTACGTAGTTATGCACACGTTTTCTGATGTACTCGACGGCAGCAATGGCATCGCGGGTTCGGATGTTGTTGTCCGGCAGCCCAAACACGATGTTGCGGATGTTGGCGTTCACAATGGCACCCAGGCACATCACACACGGCTCCACTGTGGTGTAGATTGTGCACCCGTTCTGGTACGCCCATAAGTGGTCGGCGCCGATACGAAGCGCGTTCATCTCCGCGTGAGCGATATGAGAGTGGTCGGTGCGGAAGGTGTTCGAGCCCCTGGCCACGACCTGGCCATCACGCACAATCACCGCGCCGATGGGCCTATCGCCCCTGACCAAGGCCTTCTCCGCTTCGGCAAGCGCCTCTCGTATGAATCCTTCGTGATCTATAGGTAAGCAACCCGGCAGTGAACAGTTTCCTGCTCCCATAAGCCTAGTTAGCTGGTATAATGGCTAACAGCTGAAGGGAGAGGTTGGCTATGCCGATGCCAATGATGCGAGTTACGAACACGCACGGACTCGAGATCGACGAGATTGCGAGGCTTGCGGCGCATGCCGAGAAGCCATATGCGCGTCAAACGCTCACCGCGGTGGTCATGACGCTTCAGGGTATACCTGCGGAAACCATAGCCCAGACGCTCGGATGTTCGCGCGTCTCTGTTTGGAGATGCGTAGATCGGTGGAACAGGCGGGGCATGGAGGCCGCAACGGATCACAGAGGCGACAGCCAAAGCTCGTTCACCGAGGAAATGCTTCAAGACATAGACGATGCGGTCAGGAACCGCAGCCCCAGAGATCATGGATACAGCAAGAACCGTTGGGACACCCGGGTTTTTCAAAGGTACATCCTTGATACCTACGGCAAGAAGTACTCATGTGAGTGGATCCGGCAGATACTGCACAAGCTTGGCCATTCACACAAGAGAAGCGCCAAGCGCCCTACGAGGACAAATAGGGAGGCTCCGCAAGCCTTCAAGAAGGGATGGATGAGCTTTCCCACCGAGACCACGTCTGCCTGTTCGCCCTGGACGAGACAGGGATCAGGATTGAGTCCAACAACTTTTACGGATGGGCCCCCAAAGGACTGCCTCTCTATGCGGAGGCGAACGGTGACCACAAGGGAGTTAACGTCATAGGCGCTACTGAGATACTTAGGAGCTACAAGCCCTATTACTCCATACATCCATCGCAGGAAGGCATGAAGTCTCAGCATGTCGGCGAGTTCATCGACAAGCTGATGCATACCAATAGCGACAAGGAGGTATGGGTGATCCTGGACAACTATCGCCCCCACAGATCCATAGCGCCTGAGTACGAGAGCAAGTACCAAGGGAGGCTTCACTTCATGTTTTTGCCTCCGTATTCGCCTGAGTTGAACCCGCAGGAGAACGTCTGGGCATGGCTTAAGGACTATTGCGCTCGAGACAGTGCGTATACAGCTGACAAAGAACTACCCCAGAGGATACGCAAGTTCTTAGTATACGCCTACAACACACCTGGCAAGGTGAGCAGGCGCGTGGATGCCAAGCTGTACTTCAAGACGGCATGATTTCACTTTGGTGTTGCTTACCTACAGGTCTTCGAACCGAGACATCTTGACCGACCTCCACATCCGAGCCGATTCGTCCCGGCTCGTCCTGGTTCGCGCTTTGTCCGCGGGTTTCGACACGGCGCCAGTACATTCCTTTTCGTCCACATTGCCCGCGAAGCGCTCGAGGGCGAGAAGGCGCGACTATAGGTAGGCAACGCAGGAGTGAACGCCTCGCACGGAGGGAACAGGCTTTCGCTCACGAATACATGAAATGATTGACGGCCGGGAGCAATGGCCAATGAGGTGTTGGAGATGTCTCGCTTCATCGGAAAGGCCGCGAAGGTTGAGTGTTCTGCGGGAGGAACCACGCCGACGGCGCTCGGGTGGAACGACACCACCGTGCAAGTAGTGGAGATCCTCCTAGAGTGGCAAGACTTTGGATTCGGCGGCACTCACCCCGCTGCTAGAACGTGGAGAACGAGGCGCCACCGCAACTGCTACAGGGTCAGGTGCGATGATGGGCATACGTACGACGTATACCTGGACAGAGGCAGCGGACGGCGCCGTTGGCACATGTATAGGCAGGTGGATTAGGCGCACAAGCTCGCCCTACATAGTCACGTCGAGCGTCTCCGGCAAGCCCACAAGCAGCGGGATGCGAATCGCCGCGTCAATTGCGACAGCGAACGGCAACGTTTGATTGCGCGGTGGCATGATATACTGTAACCAGGATGATAGCCAGGGGGGAGTCAGCAATGGCACTCTATAAGGTCATCGTAGAGAAGCACCCGGACGTCTATGTGGCGTATCCTCTAGGGCTGAAGGGAGTGGTTGTTGGCGAAGGCAGCACGTACGAAGAGGCCCTTGATGACGTTAAGTCGGCAATCCGTTTCCATATCGAGACCTTCGGCACAGACATTGTCGAGGCTGATCCGGCACTAGAGGTCTTTGTCGCTGAGGCCGGGGTGGCGACATAATGAAGTTCCCTGTAGATGCCCCCAGAGCAAGGGTGATAAGCGCTCTCAAGGCGTTAGGTTTTCAGCCTGTAAGGGAGCGCGAGCACATCGCTATGATTCGCTACAATCCTGATGGCACTTGCACCCCGCTGACAATGCCCGGTCATCCTCGGCTGAAGGCTTCCACTCTGCGCATCATCTGCACTCAAGCAGGAATAAGCAGAGAGGACTTCATAAGGGCTTACGAGCAGTCATGACAGTGGCCACTGGCGCGCGACCTCGCCACTACGCACTCGCGTCGAGCGTCTCCGGCAAGCCCGCAAGCAGCGGGATGCGAATCGCCGCATCGATTACTGCGGCAAGCAAGAACACGTACTCGGGGCCGAAGTGATCCCATATGAGTCCCGACACGAAGGCCAGGGCGGCGCCGACGAGCATCCTGAAGAACCGCAGAACAGCCAGCCAATCGCTCACTCTGCTTGAAGGTACGAGCTCAAAGGCCATGGCCTGCGTCACAACCAGAGTCATAGAGACTGTCCCCTGAAACACGCCTGCGAGTATAAGAAAAACCGGACGTGAGGACCAGACGAGCAGGAGGTTGCTCACCCAGAACAAGGGAGCAAGCGCATACAGAATTCTCTTGCGTCCGAATCTGTCGGCTAGCCTGCCCAAGGGAACTCCGAGCAGAAGACCCACAACTGCAAAGGCGGTTACCATTGCTCCCAGCACGTACTGGTCTGCCATCTTCATCTCGCTCGCAAACACCTGAGTAAACGGAAGCACCATGCCCGTGGGCAGGTTGGCCAGGCACGACACGGCCACGAATCGCCAGAGATCGGGGCGCTCGCCTAGTAGCGACAGTGGCTTTAGGCCCGCCCGGAGGTTTGCTTTCTCTACAGTGACGTATTGCGTCTGTGATAGTTGCGTGGATATGAGGACCAGCGATGCGATGGAAAGGGCTGAAGCAATTAGGAACAGCGGCCTTATCCCCTGCGTGCTGACCCCGCCGAACCGGGTGACAAGTATTGCTCCGATCACCGGCCCGGTAAGCCCCATCACTCCCTGCGCAAGGCTCTCACAACAGCCCATTGCAGTTGCCCTGTCTTTATTCAGAAGCGAACTCCCGCACACTATTCCGCAGCTGTGGCTGGCCACAGTCGATCCGCACCACCAGATCATGGTACCCATGAGGGCGATAGTCCAGCTGTTGGCCAACCCGGTAACGAGATACGAGAGCCCTACTAGAGCCACGCCGACTACATACACTCGCTTGGTTCCTATCCGGTTGGTAGCGGCCGCTGATGCCAGCCCGAGCACTGCGCCTGCACCCATGCCGACACTGTTGACCACGCCCAGTTGTGTCCCGGTAGCCCCGAGAAGTGCTATGTACACACTCAGGTAGGGAAAAACCATCTGATAGAGTAGTTTGTCTACAGACGCTCTGCACGCTGTGACCTTCCAATCGCGGGGTTGCCTCGACAAGAAGCGAATTGCCTGCGACAACGCATTAGCCATCGATCTGCCCACATCCATTTCCATCCGAACCCTGCGACCGCCGGTCCCGCTATCGCAGTCTGCGAACCATGCCCTTTGAGAAGAGCCGGTACTATGAATACTATCACAGAACTCGATGCGTCAGCTCCCCTTAGGAGTAAAATCACCTGTTGATCGCGATCGATAACGACCGGGGGCAACGTCAGCAGTACAGATGCCACACATGATCACAGTCATAAGTCCTTTCGTTCAAAGATGCTGATGCTGATCATGACTGACACCATGCCTATCAGTACCGCGAGAACCAATGCTGCTGCGCCGAATTGGGTGACCGAGAGGGCCTTCAGAAAGCGAACGCGGCCGATTCCGGATATGATCGATTCTTCGAACTTCCCCACGAACAAGAGAAGTGCCAACATGAGCGGAATGCCTATCGACTGCAGCTTCGCATACCCAAACTTGAATGAGGCAGGCAGATAGACTCCAAGGAATGCGGATGTACCGAGGAAAACGATAGATGCAACATTCCACCGTACTCTGGGGACTCCGAATGGGAGCGCCAGTGAGCCGGCAACATACGTTCCGACAACCATTATGAAGGTAACAAGCATCGTGAGATACTTGCCCGCCACTATCCTCTTGCGGCCGAACGGTGTCGCCGCCAATAAGCATAGCGCTCTGTGTCTTAGTTCCTCGATGGATATGGCGTTATAGACAAGGAAAGTGCACAAAGACGCAACCCGTCCGAATAACACGGGCCCTATACTTTCGGCGGCGTCTTTGGGTTCGAATTCCAGCACGTAGACGATGGGATAGACTATAGTGAGTAGCAAGATCAGAAGGAGCGCCTTCCTTATCAAAAGGAAATCCTTCTTCACCAAGCTAAACACCATGTTCATGCCACGCGCCTCCTGGTGTATCCCACAAAGATATCCTCAATGCTCGCCC
>JAGVTS010000156.1 GCA_019136685.1 Bacillota bacterium
ACGCAACTCGTCCATGACTATGACCTAGTCTGCATGGAAACGCTTATGCCCAAAAACATGGTCAAGAATCGTAAGCTAGCGAAGGCAATCTCCGATGCATCGTGGGGTGAAGTTGCACGGCAGCTGGAGTACAAAACGCTGTGGTATGGCAGGGCGCTGATCAAGGTGGATCGATTCTACGCCAGCAGCCAGACATGCAACGTATGCGGGTGCAAGAATAGCAAAACAAAGAACCTAACAGTTCGTGAGTGGGATTGCCCGAACTGCGGCACGCACCATGATAGGGATGTAAACGCTGCAAGGAACATCCTCGAAGAAGGACTGCGTGTTGTAAACACGGGCTAGCATTAGTTTGTACGGCAGGAACTGCCGGAAGTTGCGCCTGTGGAAACCGTGTAAGACCAGCAATGGCAACGGTCGATGAAGCAGGAATCCCGCGACTTAAGTCGTGGGAGGTTCAAGCTGTGAGGGTCCATTCCCAGTTCCCTTCTTAAGGATTATGGCATATACATGAGGACTTCTCTGAGCGATCTCAAATCGGGGTTGAAGGAGGACTACACTTCCCGTTGGAGATAACCTGCATCTTCGGCTGCTGGGTTCTTCCTAACCCCGCAGCTGAAGGCAAGTTCCGATTGTTACAGGCCTCGATGTAACATTACCAAGCAGGCATCTGAACCGGTCCGGCGCCCACAACTACTCCGGCAAGGCTGTCGGCTTCAACGGTGACTACATTGGCTACTCCTCCCGAAACTGAACCTGAAGCCGCGATGTCGGTGAGGCTCCCGTCAGATCCAAACGTCAGTTCAAACCCTGCCTTTGCGCCGGCTTCCAGCCCGAAGCCTGCCGAGGCGCCCAGGCCCGCGAACACGCTGGTGACCTGCTTGTTCTTGAAGTCCCAGGTGAAACCGCCCGCAACTCCCATCGCGAATTCCAGCGATACCGTTGTGCAGTCTACCTTGTAGCTGACGGGCCCGAGTGAGATTGACAGCTTCTTGCCCTCAGTGAACGGGCAGTTGTTGCGCTTCGAAGACGGCGCGTTCGGGTTCTGACTCTCGCCCTCTTTTGCATCCGGCCCGCAATAGGGGCACTCAGTGGTGATCCTGAAGAAATCGGGCAACTTGGATGCTTGCTCTGCCACGCCTATCATCTCACTATTGATGATGCGCTGAAGCTCGAGGCTACATATGCGGTGTATGGTGGGATCGTAGATCTCCGCAAGAACCGCGCTGCTCTCCTTCCACAGTTGCGTGCCGGCGTGCTCGGCGGTATCGCGAAAGTCGACGAACGCCGGCTTCAACACCGCGAAGGCCTGGCTCGTTATGGCATTCTTCTTCAGGCAATACTCCTGCTGGATGATCTTGCGCTCCAGTTCGCTGCCGGCAGTGCCCAGTCGCTCCATATACTCTATGGATACGTCCACAAGACGCTTATGATGGTCACCCAGTGTCAGCATTACCTCACCTAAGGCTTCCAGCGAATCAAGGTACTTGCCGTGGTGATGCGCCATTATCAGGTCAAGATACAGCAGCTGTTTGTCGTAGCTTATTGGAGCGCCTGCGATCGACTGATCCGCGCCCGAACCCGAGGGCTTAAGGGCCTTGCTTAGCTCCGTCGCGACATCACCATCCTGCTTCTTGAGCTTGCTCAGGGTTGGACCCAAAGCGTCGGCCGATTCCACCGCAGCATACATCGTGGACCAATCAGCCCTAACAGCCACGAATACCCCGCCGGCCGGATGACTGCCGGTTCGGCTTTTCCACGCAGGCGGCAAGGGGCTTGATCCCCCTGACCTCCTGGATGCTTCCTTGATTGCCTTTCCGACGTCGGGATTGTAGCTTGTAGCCATAGCTTCAGCCAGAAGGTTCGTTCCTGCATCCCATTGCCCGCTCGACAGTTTCGTGAATCCCAGCCCAGCCTTGGCCGGGCCGAAGGTGGGTGCTGCCATAAGCACGGTTTCGTAGAGCTCCTTGGCTCTCTTCGCTTCGCCCAGCTGGTAGGCGGCATTAGCCAGGTTTGTGAGCACAAGGGCGGATGATGGAGCCACGGCCTGTGCGGCCACAAGGACGGCTACACCTTCGGGCGCCGCCCCGATCAAGCGCAGAATGGCTCCGAGGTTGTTCAGCGCCAGCGCATGCTGTGGATCCGCAATCACCGCCTCACACGCCAACACCACGGCGACCGCCCGCGACGCTCCCACCCCGGTTATCCCAGCCGCAGCAGTGGTGAGTTCGTTTGCAGAACCCGGGCAGCCGTCCACAAAAGCACGCTCGCCCGGCGAAAGGCGAGGGCGGTATTCGCCGATGTACTTCCGTGCTATTCTGACTATCTCTGCATGGTCAGGAATGCGGCTGAAGTCAACATCAGTTCTCTGCCCAAGGTCTTCTGAGGCGCTAGCGGCTGGAGCAAGTCCATCGTCGGCGGCCTCATGCTCGACGCCAGGCTTTCTGAGCATGACAGTTGTTGAGATGCGCCGGCCTTCCTCTACCACGAGACTCGCAAAACCGCTGGCAGGCGCAGCATCGGGTCCCGACTGTTCCATCATGACGATCACGTGGTAACTGCCTGGCACTAGATCTGCGCTCAATGCGCCTGAAGCGCTGCGTTCCAGCATGATAGGCATAGGGTTGGATTCACTCATGGCCATTGCCATACAACGTGAGGTAGCGTCTTCGCCGTTCAGCGTAACCCTGATTTCAACACGGCCTGTATGCGAAGGGGCTCCGCTCACCCTGCCCGTTTCCTGGGCCATAATGCACTCGGCAAACACAAATAGGGTCATCAGGCACGCAAGAAACGCGGAGAGCCTTGGTGAACTGGAGCTTTTCATCTTGTCCCCTCCCGAACGTCAGGATTCGGCGATTGGCGCTGAATTCCTGCGAAGCATCTGCATGGCGAAATTCGATGTGCAATACCTCATGCTCCGGATCATCTGAAGTAGTGTGTTTTGGTCCCAGGCAAGCGCCGATAGCGATGGTATGATTCTTTGACCTGAACATCTGCGAAAAGACCGTAGGGTTTTCCATACGGTCGCGCATGCCCCATAGCCTACTTCTGTGCGATTTTCACCGGAACATATATGTCAAGCTGGCGAAACCCCATTGCTCTGTAGGCTTCATCAGGCGTGATGACATGGAACATCGCGTAATGTCCCGGCCTTTCATCAAGGGCAAAGACGCCGCTCTCCCTTACCCATTTCTTTATTGCGGCATATACGCGCTCGCCATCTTCGTCATCCTGGTCTCTTGAAATCGCCGCGGCATAGAGTCCCCCGGGGAAATCCACAATGTCATATCCCTCCGTATCAGTTGAACCGCTTGTCAGCGCGCAAGACCAGACGAGCTTCTTGCTTTCTTTGTCAAACCACATGAAGTCGCGGGGGAAGAACTGATCTGTGCGTTCCTTGTCTACCTTTGACCACCAGGCATCGAACTCCTCCAAATCGTTGTCGCCGGAAGCGGCCATGCGCGTCGGTGGTAGCTTGATGATCCTTATGCCTCCCACCGCCGAGTCTGTAGCACGACTCAAGGCACTGACCAGCCGATTGGTTTTCATTCGCTAGACGCTAAGATTCTCCTCTCAACTGACGCGATGCACAGTCCGAACTTCGGCAGGTGGCAACTGGCGTAACGAAGACGTCGTTGCTTGGGGTCTCCGGGGCGAATGCAGGACCCGGTTTTCGAGGTACGACTGTGCAGCGCTCCATCTAGAGTGTCGCGTTGGGTAACGCATCCGGGCAGACCAGAAACATGACGGCATGTCTTACACCCCCGTTCCGGTAAGGAACCGCTCGGCCCCTTCTATAGCCTGGGTGCTGGAATGCATGCGGCGCGCCGCATCGTTCGGCACTGGCGCCTAGAGCGGCACTGGAGGATTACGTAATCCCGGAGCCGAACGTCCCGACAGGGGTCATGCGAGTACACCTGCACTCGCCGATCCTCGGAACCAGTTTTGGACGATCCTGTCGAGGGTGTATCAGGCGGACATCGAAGATTGCTACGAGGAACGGATTGTGGTGACGTTGCCCGGTGAGCACAGTAGACCGGCCTTCGTCGGGGTTGAAGGGGCTATTGAAGAGCTCGACCTTCTGTTTGGTTTGTGCAAGACGGTCACTTTGGCATCGAGAGTTCGATCTGGACCAAGATGGCTTCTACATCGCTGATTCGCTTCATCACTATACGGAGCTTCAGCCCAACGCCGAGGAGCGAGCCACTCCAACGCCTCAGTCGGTTCGGGTTGATCTGCTTACCGATGTGGCCATTGAACTGACTCTGAACGCAAGATTGCTGCAGGAAGAGCCAGGTTCGAGTCTAGCCGCTTACTACACCAGAATTCGCGAGCTTCAGCGTAGTATGGCAAGGCCCGGCTGGAACGAGGTTCGCCAAACCAGAGCTATTCGCGCCGCCAATGATCCGTTCATCCCTGTACTCGTTGATCGGGATACAGCCTCCGCAGGTGAATCCTTTGTTCAGTGCCTGCTCCAGATGGACAATGTAGTGCTCATAGGTGTCAACACGAAAGGCCTATGCTTGGCAGCATTGGCGGTCAGCGCCTAGGTCCAGGTACCTTGGTCGGGGTCCTGACACGCGTTGGATGGGAAACCCGATGCGGATGCCGCGCACTCCGCGGAGGGGCCGGGGTGCGCAGACCGACTAGAGGCGACTTGAACGTAGTATCGCTGGAGGACTACACACGCCAGAAACCGAATGTGTCCACTAGAGTCATGCAAGTAGACCCGCTGATCGCCTCATTCACGATCGCTTCTGCGTGGACATAGACACTGGTCGGGAGTCGGTTAGGAGGAGTAGCCTTGAAGGTAGCATTGCTTGTACCTCGTGTCGCCGCGGATCCCACCGCGAATCTGGATCGTGTTGAGCAGATGACGGCAGACGCTGCCGGCTCGGGCGCCAAGCTCGTCCTGCTGCCGGAGGCTGTGTTGACCGGCTTGATCAACAATGACGATCCGGCGCACGATCTCCCGTTGGGTCAGTCTATTCCGGGCCCGGCAACGAAGAGACTCGGGGCTGTAGCTCGTTTGCATAGCCTTGGGGTTGGTTTTGGGCTGTTTGAAATAGGCGGCGATTGCCTATATGATTCTGCCGTCCTGATCGCGCCAGACGGCTCAATCGCTTTGAGGTATAGACGCAACCAACCACAATGGCACGGCATCGCTGCGGACCCGGCCGTCTATAGACAGGGGACGTCCATCGAAGTCGCCCGCACGCCCTTCGGCAGCGTCGGCTTTCTCATTTGCGGCGACCTTTTCGATGACGCCCTGGTTGCTCGGTTCAGAGCGCTCCGCCCTGACTTGCTCTTGTTCCCTTTCGCCCGGTGCTTCCCGGACGGGTCGGCAGATCAGGCTCGCTGGGATACCGAGGAGATGCCGGAGTATGTCCGCCAGGTCGTGTCGGCGGGCGCGCCCGCTCTCATGACCAATTACATCGGCGATCCCGACATTGAGGAATGCCCCAGCTTCGGAGGGGCTTTCGCCGTTTCGGCAGACGGTGAGGTTGTGGCGTCCCTGCCGCTGGGTGTGGAAGGCACTCTTCTTGTTGACCTAGATAGACTCCTCTGAGAAGAGTGTATTCCGGCGTGTCGGTTCTGGCGCCGCGCTTGACTGAGGATTGACGGGGGAGGAGATAGGCATGTGCATGATCCTGATGTACACTTCAAGCGAATAACTGCTGCCACAGTGCTGGACGTATGCAAGCTCAGTCATACCCTCTCTGATGCGCAGCGTGAGATGGTTGCAGACAACGCAGTATCGCTTGCCCAAGCCGCTTATTCAGACGGAGCGTGGGTGAGAGCAATCTACGCGGACAGCGATCTCGTCGGCTTCATAATGCTGCATCTCGGGTCGGACTACGACGATGGGATTGACTGCCCTGGCGTGTTTCTCTGGAGACTGATGATTGCAGGGCCT
>JAGVTS010000102.1 GCA_019136685.1 Bacillota bacterium
ATCCCTGCTTCTCTCCGGATACCTTCTCTGGACACGCCCACCAATCTCAAAGTACCCGCGCGTAACCCTTCAGGCCGCTCAGTCGTACGACGAAGCACCAGCACAGGCTTGCCGAGCGCGGGGGCTTCTTCCTGGAGGCCCCCGGAATCAGTCATAACCATGAAACATTTCTGCATCAGGCCGACCATGTCAGGGTAGCTTACTGGGTCGACCAAATGGCATCTATCAACCTCCGACAGTTCATGAAACACCGTGCTCCGAACGCGGGGGTTGAGATGAACGGGCATTACCACCACAGTGTCGGGGAAGTCGCGAAGCACATCACGCACAGCGCCGCAGATATCGCGCAGCGGCTCTCCAATGTTCTCGCGTCGGTGAGCGGTCACCAGAACTAGGCGCCTCCCGGTGAAGTCAATGGATGCAAGCCGCGCGTCGACAAAGCCCGTTCGGGCAGAGGCAACAGCTAGAACTGCATCGACCACAGTGTTCCCTGTGACGTATATATTCGACCGGGGGAAATTCTCCCGTAGCAGGTTGCCGAGGTGCTCACTTGTCGGAGCGAAATGCAGGTCCGAAAGGCATCCTACAAGCCTTCGGTTCATCTCTTCCGGAAACGGATCGTACTTCTGATCAGTCCGCAGCCCGGCCTCGACATGTCCAACATTGACTCTACAGTAGAATGACGCCAGCGCGCCCACAAACGCGGTGGACGTATCTCCGTGAACCAAAGTGATATCGGGACGCTCCCGCTGCAGTACTTCCTGCAACCCGCGGAGCCCCCGCTCCGCGATGTCGAACAGCGTCTGGTCATCGCGCATTACGCCCAGATCGTAGTCGGGAACTATGCCGAAAAAGCCGAGCACCTGATCCATCATCTCTCTGTGTTGAGCAGTTCCGCAAGTCACAGAATCAATCAACTCGGGATACTTGGATAGCTCATTGACGACAGGAGCCAGTTTGATTGTATCAGGCCTGGTTCCAAAGACTGAAAGGACTTTGATGTGTCGCATTCGTGGACCTCCGTGCAAGTTAGTCCCGCCGGCGCATTTCCGACTTGAGCACTCCCGACCTGCCGCCGACGATGATCAGAGCGCAAAACGCAGTGACGGTACCGCCTATGCCAAGGCGTGGATCGACCGCAGCAACACCGCACGCGGTGGCCGCAAGCAGGGCACTCACTGCGTAGAGAGTAATCACCGCCTGGCGCTGGGTCATCCCCATGGCGAGCAGCCTGTGGTGCACGTGGTCGCGGTCGGCGCTGGATACAGGTACCCTGCGTCGAACACGGCGGAATATGGCAAACGCGGTATCGAGCACCGGAACTCCCATAACTATGACCGGCACTGCCAAAACCAGCGTGGCCGGGGTCTTCAGAGCGCCTATGGCCGAGATTCCGGCGATCGTGAATCCCAGGAACATGGCGCCGGCGTCACCCATGAATATCTGGGCCGGATTGAAGTTGTAGCGCAGGAAACCCAGTGCACTGCCGGCAAGGGCAAGCGACAGCACTGCCAGCCTGGATTGTCGGTTCCCCAGCGCCGCCGCGGCCATGGCCAATGAACCGATGGCTGACACACCGGCCGCCAGGCCATCCAGCCCATCGATGAAGTTGACGACATTCATGAAGGCCACAATCCACACCACGGTGATGGGAATTGAAAGGACGCCGAGGTATATCATGCCCCCAAACGGATTCGTAACGAACTCAATCTTCACCCCGAACAACATCACGATCACTGCCGCCGCTATCTGGCCAAGCAGCTTGTGCCGCGCCTTGAGCTCCGCCCTGTCGTCGGCGATGCCTAGCGCCACCGTGAACGCCCCTCCGGTGAGAAGCCCCAACGTGTTTCTGTCGGGCCGGCCAAACGCCACCGCAGCGATGAAAAAGGCTGCGTACATAGCGACGCCCCCGAGAAATGGAATGGGCTCCGCGTGAATGTGCCGGCCTCTGGGGCGATCCACTATGCCGCGCGCCAGCGCGATCTTCCTCATCTCGGGAGTCAGAAGCCATGAGCATGCAGTGGAGAGCAGCAGCGCTCCCAGGTACCTGGTCAAGTTGAAGCACTCCTACACTAAGGCGCCTGCACCAGTTGTACGCCTGCCTCGGTCAGCATCTCACAGGACAGCCTGTCCGGATAGCCTCCGGAGTACACGACTCTGGTTACGCCGGCGTTGATCATCATCTTGGAACAAACCACGCACGGTTGGTGCGTGCAGTACACAGTGGCACGAGACAGAGCTACCCCGTGCAAAGCCGCCTGGATAATCACGTTCTGTTCCGCGTGCAGGCCGCGACAGAGTTCGTGCCTCTCGCCAGACGGCACCTGCATCGACTCGCGAATACACCCGACCTCGCTGCAATGCCTGAGGCCGGAAGGCGCACCATTGTAGCCAGTCGCCAGAATCTGCCTATCGCGCACGGCAACCGCCCCCACCTGCCGGCGGAGGCATGTAGACCTGCTCGCCACTACGCGCGCGATCTCCAGAAAATAGGCGTCCCAAGGGGGACGTTGCGACTGGCTCACACTCTCCACCTCGCGAGTCCGATCTTCGCCTACTTGGTGCCGAACAGTCGGTCGCCGGCATCGCCCAGCCCGGGTACGATGTATCCGTGCGAGTTCAGGCATTGATCAACCGCTGCCACGTATATGTCGACGTCAGGATGTGTCTGCTGCACCAGTTGTATGCCCTCCGGCGCCGCGATCAGGTTGACAAGCCTGATGCTATTGGCGCCCCTGTCCTTGGCAAACTGTATTGCGGCGCAGGCCGATCCGCCTGTGGCCAGCATCGGATCGAGCAGGATCAACTCTCGTTCCGACACATCCGGCGGAAGCTTACAGTAGTATTCCACCGGGCGGAGCGTATCAGGATCGCGGTAAAGGCCGATGTGCCCAACTTTGGCAGCGGGAATCAGCTTAAGCACCGCATCCACCATGCCCAAGCCGGCACGGAGAATGGCTATTACTCCGACCTTCTTGCCGGCAAGTTGCCTGCCAACCGCCTGACCAATTGGCGTCTCAACGTCAACGGTTTCGAGAGGAAGGTTGCGCGTCACCTCGTACGCCATGAGCATGGCTACTTCTCCCACGAGATCGCGGAAGTCCTTGGGTCCGGTGTTCTTGTCCCTTATTAGCGTTATCTTGTGCTGGATCAATGGATGATCTATTACATGGACCTGTCCCATAGCTAACACCCCCCGTGCTTACGTTCACACTCTGCAATCTTTTGAACCCTTGCAGCATGCCGGCCCCCGGCGAATTGGGTATCCAGAAAGATTCCTACAATGCGCAGGATTGCATAGGCAGCGGTAGTGCGGGAGCCCACCGCCAGAACGTTGGCATCGTTATGCTCGCGCGCTGCGCGGGCAGTGAACTCATCGTAGCACAACGCAGCCCGGATACCCCGAACCTTATTCGCCGTTATCGACATACCGATACCGGTGCCGCATACAAGAATGCCGCGATCGGCTTCGCCTCGCGCGACACACTCCGACACAGCGACTGCGATATCGGGGTAGTCAACACTCTCGCGCGAATACGCGCCCATGTCGCGGACCTCGTGCCCGTGCTCCTCAAGCATCTGTACTACTTCCTGTTTCGCGTCGTAACCCGCATGGTCGGACCCAACAGCGACTCTCAACTAGTCACCACCTCTGCTCCATGATCCTAGTCTGGCCACGATAGACTGCCGTATCTCGTCTCTGGTGCGCCGGTACACATCAACCGCGCCGCCGAATGGGTCGGCGATGCCTGGCTCTGCAAGCAGGCGCGCGCGGGGCGCGGCTCCCGGATCGAGCTCCAGGATGCGTTCGAGATGCCTGCGCTCCATGGCCAGAATAGTGTCGGCCTGCGAGACCATCTCGGGCGTAAGTAAGCGCGCACGGTGGCTCGCGAGGTCCAGCCCCAGCTCGGCCAGGACAGCTACGGCATTATCAGTCGCCGGATCGCCGTCCACGGCGCCGACGCCCGCGGATTCGACCGTCCAATCCTCAGGGTACGAACCCGATTCGATGAGGTTCCTGACTATGGCCTCAGCCATGGCGCTTCGACAGGTGTTCCCACCACACACCAGGAGGATCCTTCGGGACATCTCATTCACCGCCCGTGCGATGGATTTCGCTGAAAAGGGCTCATTTCCTGCCTGATCGGCCCATGTCGACGAGCCTCCCGCCCGCCGATCTCACCAGCCGGTTCATCACGGCCAGGCCAACTCCGCCAGTGTCGTAGGATTCGGCCAGCATGACATCGACACCCTCGCTATCCAGACGCCTCATCGCATCAAACAGCCCAGATGCCACCGATGCCATACGGCCTCGGGACCCCGTCTGTGCGATGACCGCTGTGTCCGGGATGCTCGCCTTCGACGTCGTCATGGCTGTCTCCGTACTGATCAGTAACCCTACGACCCTGCCGGCCTCTGCCTCAGCCCGGGCCCGGCAGGCAATCGCCTGCACCTGGTCCTCCCACTCCCCTATGAATAGCCAGAGCGGGGCCCGAGGAGCATAATGCCTATGGCGTAGACCGGGCGAGCGAGCCGGGCCTTCCTGTTCGCCTCCCTCGGCGGCCGAACCCGTGCCATGCTGAGGCAAGACGCATACGTCAGGCATTATGTTGCGAATCGCCTCCACCGGCACGCCGCCGGGCCGGAGAACCAGCGGAGGAGATGAAGTGATGTCGAGCACCGTCGACTCCACCCCGATGCCGGCCGGTCCGCCATCTACGATCATCTCGATCCTGCCCGCAAGGTCTGCCCATACATGATCAGCCCGCGTGGGGCTGGGTCGTCCGGATATGTTTGCCGACGGCGCCGCAATGGGAAGCCCGGCAGCGCGGATCAACGCCATGGCAACAGGATGAGACGGCATTCGAACCGCAACTGTATCGCCTCCGGCGGTGACCTCTCGGGCAACACCTCCGCGCACAGGGAGAACGATAGTGAGAGGGCCCGGCCAGAAAGCGCGCGCCAGAGCCAGGGCATCATCGGGAACGCCGGCGACCACCGCCTGCAAGTCGTCGAGGCAAGCTATGTGGACGATTAGCGGATTATCCTGCGGCCTGCCCTTGGCCACGAAAACGCGAGCCACGGCCTGCCCGTCCAGTGCATTGGCTCCCAGTCCGTACACGGTCTCTGTGGGGAACGCAACAAGCCCGCCGCATCGCAAGATATCAGCTGCTGAAGACAGCTGGATCTCGAGATCCAGAGGCGGGCTCGTCGGATCGACTACCATGCGCACAGTGTTGACCGGGGTCAGACCATTGCTGGAGCTGTCACAGCACATCAGCGTCACCCCTGGCCCCCGGCTTTGAGCCGACCACAGCGCGGATTGCGCCCGAATAGTCGCGAGTCGTTTCGACATCGATCAGCCCTACCTGCTCCAGCATCTCCGTCACCTGAGCCGCCTGGCCATCGCCCACTTCCAGCGCAACGAAACCGCGCCCGGTGAGGCGGCCTGAAACGCCCTCGGCTATGCGGCGGTAGAAGTCCAGGCCATCCGGCCCTCCATCTAGCGCCAGACGCGGTTCATACCGCGATATCTCAGGAGCCAGCGAAGGAATATCGCGCGACGGCACGTATGGAGGGTTGGACACCAGCACATCCATGTGTTCAAACTCGGTGCCGACTGTGGGCTGAAATAGGTCTCCCTGCGCAAGGAAGACGCGGCCTGAAAGACCCAGCCTCGCCACGTTGGATGCGGTCACTTCCAGGGCATCACCGGAAATATCCGTTGCGAGCACCCGTGCGCCTGGAACCTCCCGCGAGATGGCGCAGGCTATCGCGCCGCTGCCGGCGCCCATGTCTACTACTATCGGGTCATCAATGGCCAAAGCAGCCAGACGACTGCATACCGCCTCGACCAGCACCTCGGTGTCGGGGCGCGGTATCAGCACGCGTTCGTCCACTACGAAGTCCAGTGACATGAACTCCTTGCGCCCAGTAACATACGCCACCGGCATCCGCCTGGCGCGCCGCTTGAGCGCATCCCTGTATCGCTCCAGCTCATCGCGGATCAGCGGACGGTCATGCTGCACGTACAGCTGGATCCGATCCATATCGAGCACGTTGGCCAGCAGGACCTCGGCATCAAGCCTGGCCGACTCTACTCCATTCTTTGTAAGAAAAGCGGTGGAGCGCCGGAGAATATCGATCAGCCGCCGCGTCTGAAGAGTAGTCGCTGCCGTGTTCATTGACTCCAACCCGCCCCTACTCCGCTTTCTTGAGCCTTTCGCTCTGTGCGCTCACAATGAGCGCTTCGATCATCTCGTCCAGGTCGCCATCGAGAAACTCGGTCAGCCGATGCGTCGTGAGCCCCAATCTGTGATCCGTCACCCTGCTCTGAGGGAAGTTGTAGGTACGTATACGCTCGCTCCGGTCCCCCGAGCCCACCTGCGTCTTTCGCGTCTCAGCGATGCCTGCCTCCTGTTCCTCCATTAGCTGGTCCAGAAGACGGGCCCTCAGAACCTTCATGGCTTTGTCCTTATTCTTGTGCTGCGATTTCTCATCCTGACAGGTCACAACCATCCCTGTGGGAATGTGAGTGATCCTGACGGCGGAGTCCGTAGTGTTCACGCTCTGTCCGCCATGGCCGGACGACCTAAACACGTCGACCCGGAGGTCATTGGGGTCGATCTCGATGTCGACCTCTTCCGCCTCAGGCAGTACAGCCACAGTGGCGGCAGACGTGTGTATCCTGCCGGACGCCTCTGTTTCGGGCACACGCTGAACGCGGTGTACTCCACTTTCGTACTTCAGCCGGCTGTAGACACGGTCGCCCGAGATCATGACGATGACCTCTTTGAATCCCCCCAGCTCAGTAGGGTTGGAGCTCATGCTTTCAACCTGCCAGCTATTGCGCTCAGCATAGCGTGAGTACATCCGAAATAGGTCTCCCGCGAACAGAGCTGCTTCGTCGCCGCCGGTGCCGGCCCTGATCTCCATGATGACGTTCTTCTCATCTGATGGGTCGGACGGCAACAGGAGCGCCTTGAGTCGCTCCTCGAGAGTCGCTCTGGCCTCCTCAAGAGACGCCAATTCCGCTTCGGCAAGCTCACGGAGTTCCGAGTCGAGCTTGTCGCGGAGCATCTCCCCCGTCGCCTGAATTTCGCCCATGACCCTCTTGAGCTCGCGGTAGTTCGCGACGATATCTTCAAGATCGGAATGGGCCTTGGTGACCTTCTTGTATCTTAGCTGGTCGGCTATGACCTCAGGGTCGGCCATTTCACTTTCCAGCTCGTCGTATCGTGCTTCAATCTCCCTAAGTTTCTCCAACATGGTCAGTTCACCGCTTCGTCTTTCTCAATAACCGCCTGAAGCGATACGATCGCCACTTCCAGCATGGAATCGTCGGGTTCACGAGTCGTGAGTCGCTGCAACGCGAGGCCGGGCGCCCGTGCCCACTTCACCACGGTCGATGGATTAGGCCGTCCCGCAATCTTGAGCAGTTCATAGGATACCCCGGCTAGAACCGGCAATAACAGAATACGGGTCACAATGCGCTCCCACAGAGCCTGCCTGCCCAAAAGGGAGTAAATGAGTACGCTCACCAACATCACTATGAGCAGGAAGTTCGTGCCGCAGCGTGCATGGGCCGTGCCGTGACGCCGCGCGTTTTCCACAGTAAGCGCTTCACCGGCCTCCCATGCAGCGATCGTCTTGTGTTCTGCACCGTGATACGCGAAGACGCGCTGAATGTCGTGCATCTGCGAGATAGCCACAAGGTACACGATGAATATCGCCACCCGGAGCGCACCCTCTATCAGGTTGACCAGAACGATGCTGGAAATGCGCCTCTGGATGAAGGCGACAATGACATTGGGAAGCACAATGAACAACAGCACGAACAGGCCCAGCGCAACCACCAGGCTGAGCGCCACCTCGCCGCCGGACAGCTGCTCCTCTTCCTCAGCCGATTCGTTAGCCGAGTACATCAGCGCGTTCATGCCCAGCACAAGTGACTCGACCAGCATCACTGTACCGCGTATGAACGGCGCCTTCAGTATGGCCGGCCGGCGCGAATTATCAATCTCGCGCATATCCACAGAGATCTCGCCGCTCGGCTTGCGAACGGCTATTGCCGCAGAGTCGCGCCCGCGCATCATGACCCCTTCGATCACGGCCTGCCCGCCGTACTGGAATCTGGACTTCAACATCAGTCACCTCCAGTCGCATGAGGGCGCGGTCTGTCCGGCACCTCATGACAACGCCTGCATCGGGCCTCGTATGCTTCGCTGGCGCCTATAAGAACTTGAGGATCCGAGTAGCTGGCCGGGCGGCCGTTGATAATCCGCTGCGTTCTCGTCGCAGGATTCCCACATTTCACACATATGGCCTGGAGTTTGGACACGTACTCCGCGCGCGCGAGCAGCTCCGGCATGGGGCCAAAGGGCTCGCCCCTGAAATCGCAATCGAGGCCGGCCACAATCACGCGCACACCGGCATCCGCCAGTCCGACGCAGAGGTCCACAATCCCCGGATCGAAGAACTGCGCCTCATCAAACGCTACGACCTGCGCGTCAGCGGGAATGGCCGCTTCAGCCTCCCGAGAGTCGCACACAGGTAGACACTCGATCTTGTCGCCCCCGTGCGACACGACATCATTCGTGGAGAACCGCACATCCAACGAGGGCTTGATCGCGATCACTTGCTGACGAGCGATCCGAGCTCGCTTCACTCTGCGGATCAGTTCCTCGCTCTTGCCGCTGAACATCGACCCGCATATCACTTCGATCCATCCGCTGCCCTGGATAGTTCCTTGCACCTGTACTCCCTCCCGGCGCCTTCACTCAAAAAACCGGAGCCCGACCGGGCTCCGACCATAGATGCTTCTTGGGGGTGGCCCCAGATACGAAGCCGCCCCCAAGCTGGAGTGCTCTAAAGATTGTGCTTCTTGCGGAACTTCTCCACCCGCCCGCCGGTGTCGACTATCCTCTGCACACCAGTGGAGAACGGATGGCACTTGGAGCAGATATCTACCCTCAGATTCTGGCTGGTGGAACCAGTCTCAAACCTTTCGCCACAGGCGCAGGTCACTGTAGTGATGTAATACTTGGGATGGATGTTATCCTTCAACCTCTTCACCTCCGAGGGACACATTCACGATTGCCCTTGACTGGTGTAGTATAGCACACCCTCGCCGCACATTCAACGTCGCCAAGAGTCGTCATAGTAGTAACTACTACGGGAAGGGTTTCTGGCAGTAGCCTCGAATTATGCCACTGTTTGTCGCATGCATCTACCGCCCGATGCCGGCAGCGGCTGGCAGCTACAGACTTGGGCACTTATGGAGGTTGGTCGTTTTGCATCAAGCTTTCAGCTCTCTCGGCTCATGCTGCAGTGTCAGTTGGAGCTCGGATGGCGTTGCACTCACTACTTCGTCTGCGCGAGTCGGCGTCCAGGCGTTGTCAGACGGCATAATCCGCGTACGCATGCTTCCCCTGGGCGACGAAAACCCCAGGCTGCCGACGTCATTCGCCGTAGTCGATCCCGGGTGGCCGATGCCCGCCGTTACACAGGAAGAGGGAACCGACTGCGTTCGGCTATCTACAACCAGTATCACTGTCAAGGTACAGAAGCATCCTCTCAGAATCTCCTTCATACGCTCAGACGGCACATCGGTCGCGGCCGACAGCCCAGGCCACGGCATGGGCTGGACCGAGAGTGGCGCCGGGTGCTACAAAGCATTTGCGCCCGGCACTCACTTCTACGGTTTCGGCGAGCGTACAGGCTTTCTGGATAAGCAGCGAACCGCAATGACGCTCTGGAACAGCGATGTGAACCCGCACACGCCCGGAACAGACTCGCTATATGTGTCCATACCTTTCTTCATAGCATTCTCGGGCCAGTCGGCATACGGCATGTACATGGACACCGCCGCACGCTCCACCTTCAACATGGGCAGACCCAAGTTCGCGCCATGGACTTCCGAGATCGACCTGACCCCGCTGCCGTACCCCGAAGTAGACACCGGAGAATACTGGTTTGGAACAGAAGGGAAGTGCCTTGACTACTACTTCTTCGCAGGGCCTAGCATCCCGGACGTCGTGCGCGCCTATTCAGACCTGACCGGCCGCATGCAGCTGCCGCCGCTCTGGGCCCTTGGTTACCACCAGTGCCGGTTTAGCTACTGCCCAGAAAGCCAGGTACGCGAAGTAGCACGGGCGATGCGAGAGGCCGATATACCCTGCGACGCCATCTACCTCGACATCGACTACATGGATGGGTTCAGAGTGTTCACGTTCAACCCGAAGCATTTCCCTGACCCGGCCGGGCTCATGTCGGATCTTCGCAAAGACGGTTTCAAGGTAGTGACTATAGTGGATCCAGGCGTAAAGATCGACAGCACATACCGGCTGTACCGGCAGGGCCGGCGCAAGCGCGTGTTCGTCAGACGGTCGGACGGGAAGGTGTACAAAGGCCGCGTCTGGCCGGGCGTGGTAGCCTATCCCGACTTCACAAGGCCTGCAAGCCGGAGATGGTGGGCCGATAACCACAGAGTCCTGTTCGACGCAGGCGTTCGTGGAATCTGGAACGACATGAACGAACCGTCCAACTTCGCCACTGACACCGGTACGCTTGATGAAACCGCCCTCCATGGCGAACCCGGCGCCGAGGTAGAGCATGCCTACGTCCACAACGCCTACGGCAATCTGATGAGCCAGGCCACGAGGGAGGCTTTCGCGCGACTGCTGCCCCAAACCCGCCCGTTCGTAATCACCCGCGCGGGCTGCGGCGGGATTCAGCGCCACGCCTCGGTGTGGACAGGCGACAACTCCAGCTGGTGGGAGCACCTCCTGATGGCGATTCCGATGTGCTGCAACATGAGCTTGTCGGGCGTATCGTTCGTGGGGGCGGACGTGGGCGGGTTCATGGATAGCGCCGATCCTGAACTGTCGGCAAGGTGGACGCAAGTGGGCGCGTTCATGCCCTTGTTCAGGAGTCATAGCATGATCAGATCAACGCCCCAGGAACCGTACGCGCTGGGCGAGCCGTACACGGCCATATGTCGCAAGTACATTAAGCTCCGCTATCGCCTGCTGCCGTACCTGTACACCTTGATGCGCCGGTGCACGCAGGACGGCACGCCCGTAATGCGCCCGATGGTGTACGACTTCCCGCACGACCCCGCAACTCACGCCATGTATGACCAGTTCATGCTGGGTCCCGATATCATGGTCGCCCCGGTCTACCTGCCTGGCGCGGTCAACAGGCCGGTTTACTTCCCACGCGGGCGATGGGCCAAGCTAGAAAGCGGCCAGATCGTGGAAAGCGTGGGAGAACACATTCTCGTCCCGTGCCCGCCGGGAGAGATCCCCGCGTACCTAAGAGAGGGATCCATACTCCCTTGGGGACGCGAGATGAGCTACGTGGGCCAGCGCGAACAGGCCATAGAGTCAATCGACATCTTCCCATCGCCCGGGCTCTCGGGGCACATCTTCTCCGTATATGCAGATGACGGCGAAACCCTTGCTTACAAGGACGGGAAGTTCGGTTTCATCGACATCTCCTACAGCGTTCGCAAACGCGATCGGCTGCTACTGACCATCACCTCGCGCGATGAATCATACCCGTGCACCATGGACGTCGGCGTTGTGCACTTACTGGGCGTGTCCGCAGCGCCCAAACGCGTCCTGCTCAGCGGAATGCCGCTCGCTCGGGTCGAATCCGCAGACGAATTAGGCAGACAGGGTTTCTTCCGTGACCCGGTGACCGGCAGGCTGACTGTGGGATTGCACGCGCCTTCCAAACATATCACGGTAGACATATGTCTCTGACGATCGTTGCCGACGTGCAACGGCCAGGCGGGCGCGGAGCAACCCGCCCCCGCCTGGGTTTCATCCGTTTCGCTTGAGCTTGCCGGTTCTCATTGCATACCGCTCGCCCGCGGAAAAAACCGCGAACCCCATAGGAATCAGCACCACTCCCAGCGCAAGCAGTATGATCAAGTCAGGCGCTAAGGCCCTCACGCCGGCCCCTTCGAGCAGCGCCGCCCTGGCTGCCCGGAGTGTGTACGTAGCCGGAGACACGTACGAAAGCGGCCTCACCCATGCGGGCAACACCGAGACATCATAGTACACCCCCGACACCAGCAGCACCACCGCCTGGAAGATATGGGTGGCCGGCGATCCCTTCTCCGGCGAGATCAGCGGCAGCACGGCGGCGGCCAGCCCCATTCCTAAGAACGCCAGGCTCGACGCGGCCAAAGTCAACAGGGCCGCCCAAAGGTTGGCGCCTGCAAGCGATATCTGAAACGCCAAAGTGACAGCGGCGAGACAGATGGCCGTCCTCACAAACCCGTAGAGGATCCCCCACATGCAGACTCCGAACATGTAGACTCCCCTCGGCTGAGGAGCCATAAACGAGTACTCGATTGTACCTTCCCACCGTTCCCAGGCCACCGACTCGGCGACCTCATGGAACAGGGCAGAGAGGAATCCCCAGAGCAGCGCTCCGGCCACTAGATAGAGCACGCGCTCGTTCATGGTTTCCTTCGGACCGTTCACCCCGATGAACCCGATGGTCAGGACATTCACCACCTCATAGACGATGAACACCAGCTCCCACCCGGCATCGCGTCTGACCAGGTTGTAATTGCGCTGCACCAGAGCGTAACTGGACTTTACCTTGTCAACCAGCGACTCGCCCCGCACCTTACTCACCTTGCTCTCTCATCCAATCGTCCACGTTGCTGCCTGTGAGCCTGAAGAAGACCTCCTCCAGCGTAGGCACTCGGCCGCGCTCATCTGCAAAGCTAGCCTTCAGGCTCTCGGGAGTATCCATCGCTACGAACTCGCCGCCATGTATCACGGCTATCCGGTCGCACAGCCTCTCGGCTTCCTGCATGTCATGGGTGGTCAGAATGACCGTGGTGTCGTGCGTCTCCCTGACCTCAAGCACGAAATCCTGCACTTCCCGCTTGGATACGGGGTCCAGCCCCGTGGTGGGCTCATCGAGCAGCAAGGCCACAGGAGCGGTCATGAGCGCACGGGCAATCGCTACCTTCTGCTGCATCCCACGGGAGAGATTCTCAAGCGGCACAGTCATCTTCTTGTGCAGAAATCCGAGTCGCTCGAGGATATCCTCTGCCCGCCTCTTGCCCTCTCGAGCATCCAGCCCGTACAGCCTAGCCGCGTACTCCAGGTTCTCCAGAGCCGATAGCCTCTTGAAGAAGGCCGCTTCCACAGAGACCCGGTTGATGCATCGCCGCACCGCCAGCCTATCCGACACCACATCTTGCCCGAAGACGGTGACCGTACCGGAATCGGGGGTAAGCAACGTGGCAATGAGCCTGATCAATGTGGACTTGCCCGACCCGTTCGGCCCCAGGATGCCGAATATCTCGCCCTTCTTCACCTGGAACGAGACGTCCTTCACGGCATCAACTCGGACCTTCCTAGGCGCCACCAGATCCAGGACCCGCAGGGCCGCGAACCCACGACCGCCGCGGCGGTTTGCACGGTCCTCTCGGTCGGCAGGTTCTCGGAAGGACTTGTGCGCATGAAGGCATTCGATTGCTGCAGTCACAGTAAAACCCCCTGTTCATCGCAAGCGCAACCACCGGAAGCCGCAGCCAAGATCGGCGCACTACGCAACAAGGCCGCGGGCTCCTACGCGCCCGCGGCCTGATCTACGCATCAAATCAGCGTATCATCTGTGCCTCTGACGTGCCGAGCCGATATGGGCAAAAAAGGACATAGTAACCCCCGCACCGGAAATCGCGCCGGCAGAGCGGATGGTCATGGTCCTACCCTTTGATCCCATCGGTTCGGCCTCCTTTCGTCAGGTATAGTCAGGTCAATTCAGCACGTTCAGTATATGCTGGAGTACAAACCCTTGTCAAGAGCCATTCACCTCAGCAACCCCGTTCGAACAAGCAGCACCGACACGTTGAAATCCACCGTGATACGGGGATAGACCTCCTTGAAGTCTTCGTAGGACATCCCGGGTATTCCCACTCGCACCTCGCGGTAAAACCTCATCGCATCGGAATTCCAGCCCTGAAGGCGTTCGAGCAACCTGCCGACCCTAGCCTCCACGTCGCGCGCCGCCACCTGCTCGAGTTCATCCAGTCTCTTGCGGTTCAGTAAGGGCAGCCGATATCCTCCCGAATCGAGCAGCGTAGCGTTCACACGCATGTCGACTGTGACACGCGGTACGCTATCCGCGCCTCGGTCCGCCTTGACCGAGGTCCGGACTCCTAGGATGCGCATTAGGAACTCCCTGCCCTCGTGCACAAAAGGATAAGTGCCGCCGGGATACTTCCGGTGCGCCACAGAGTAGAGCATCAGGGCATCGATGGGGCCTATCAAGCCGGCGTATCTGGCGTCGTCGTACACAGCCGCTCCTACGGCCTGCAGTCCGTCTCCCTGATCTGTCCGGTCGATGACGCTTAGGGCCAAGTCCCCCGTCTTGTTCACAAGAAGGGTCATGATCTCCCATGACTGTGGATAGTGGATGTGCCCCCACCCTATACGGCCTTGGGCCTGTATGGCGTCGAGAGTGTCGGTGAAACCCCGTCCGCTGGGAGATTCGACGCTGAACAAGTCGTTGACTCTCTCCTCTGTGGCGAACATGAGGGGAGTCATCGGGATGAACCGCGTGAAGTGAAGCGTATGCATGGAACTCATCAGATCATCCGGGTTCATGCCCCTTCCGACGGCTACATACTGCAGCGCGGAGAAGTCCAGCACACCTCCGACCATGGCGCGCATCTTCTCCACGGCTTCCTCCACACTGGCTCCACTCTCCTCCACCACCAGCGCCCTGGCGGGCATGGTTTCGGGCATGCCCGCCCCGCCGCCTCCACCCGCACCGCCCAGCGTAGGGATCATCAGCGTCACCCGGATCCGATCACCCTTATCGGAATCCACCGAATCCAGTCCCACAACAGACACGAACGCACGTTTGTCGATATCAAGCGCATCCCAGCAACCAGCAGTCGTAGTCATGACCAGCAGTATTGATGCCAAGGCAGCTATCTGTCGGAGCGGACCACAACCATGCATGCAGGGCACCTCAACGTCCACGAGCCGCATCGAGCCGGACGAATGCCACCAGGGCGAGAAGGGGCGCAATCACGGCTACACCGGCTCCGAGGATCACCCACACACTCGCGAACTGCATGACAGTTCGTATTCCCTTGAAGACGGTGGACAGGATCACCAGGATGATGCCCAGCGCCACGACGAACCATGGATGCATCCGCCTGGCAGTCGGCGACACCAGGTCGCTCAGGGTCTGCGCAGCGCTGTAGAAATACGACATCGCTGCCACGATCATGATGTACCTGAAAAGTACCGTCAGCACGAAATCAAACCTGCGTATGGGGAACAGCCCTGTCTTGGGCGCAACCACCTCCATGAACGAGGCTGCAGGGTAGGTCAGCAGATTCGCATACGGCCACCCGAACGCGAGCAGAGGCATGGTGATGAGAGCCGGTCCGGCGATGAGGATGATCTGATAGCCGTGGTACATAGTCACAGCAGCCATAGCCATGCGCAGCGGATCCGATGCGAGCTCGGGAAGCTTAACCGGCGCCAGATTGGAAAAGTCCAGCTTGCTTGCGAAGAACGGCCACAGCCAGGAGAACAGGATGAACGGCGCTACGATGAATACGAGAGCATCGTTCACGCGCACCAGTGTCTTCAAGCCCGAAAGCGACACCAGCAGAACCACGAGTACATTCGTAGCAACGAGTACGGTCACAGGAGTGAACTGCAGTTTCGTATCGGACAGATAGTGGGCGAACACGGTAACGTTCGTCAGGGCGCCGCCCATCCAGAACAGTATGTACAGACCGCCGATGGCTATCGACAGCGGTCGGCCGACAAGCCGCGGCAGGAACTGGCCCAGCCGCTCCTCGGGGAATCTGGTGTGAAGATAGTACACAGCCCACGCCCCTACGATCGCAGGCGGTATAGCGATAATGGGAACCGCCCACGAGAAGCGCCCGGATACCGAGTACAGCAACTGGGGCATGAACAGGTAATTGGCGCAAGTTGAGTACTGCATGATGAGCCATGCCGCTTCAGGCCAGCTCAGATAGGGTTCACGCATCGGCGGCGCCCTCCGCCTCCTCCGCCCGCTGTTGTTTTCCCAATTCCACAGCGAGCGGATCCGGCACACGCACAGCCACGTCTTTCATCATCGCCGTCCATCTCCACGGCGCTATGGGCGACATGTAAGGGACTCCAAGCA
The DNA here is from genome assembly GCA_019136685.1 of Bacillota bacterium. Lineage (GTDB taxonomy): Bacteria > Bacillota > DTU025 > DTU025 > DTU025 > UBA5389. The sequence continues at coordinate 16,192 of JAGVTS010000102.1, forward strand.
CATCCATGGAGCAGACGTAGACCAGGATTATGAGCCCGGCGGTAGTCAGCCCGATTATGCCGAGAAACGCGGCGGAAAGCGTGTACAGGTACTTCATCGTCCGCCACGACAGCTGATTCTGGTAGTCGGGGATCGCAAATGAACCGATGGCGGTCAGCGCCACCACGATGATCATGACATTGCTCACCAGCCGAGCCTGGGCAGCGGCCGTGCCCAGTATCAGGCCGCCGACAACTGTGGCGGCGCCGCCCACGTAGGTAGGCAGCCTTACACTCGCCTCGGCCAGCATCTCCAATGCAATGTCCATGATCAGAACCTCGATCACAGGAGGATACGGCACGCCTTGCCTGGCAGCGGCGATTGTCATCACGGCGGGAGCCGGCAGTATCCCGGGGTTGAATGAGGCGATGCCGATGTACAGCCCCGGCGCCATCGTTGCGGCCAGCCAGCCGATGATTCGGACCGTCCTGAGCAGAAACGAGTGTATGGCCAGGCTGTAGTGGTCCTCGTTTGCCTGGAATAGCGTGACCATCTGAATAGGGATCACGAGGGCAAACGGCGAGTTGTCGCAGATCACCGCTACCCGCCCCTGCAAAATCCCGGCGCATACGCGGTCTGCCCGCTCGGTTGCGACCGCAGGAGGGAAGAGCGTCCACGTCTTCTGCGAAAGATAGGTCATCAGATAGGAGCTGTCGAGAACGCTGGGAGTATCGATAGCCGAGAGGCGCCGCACAACCGCGTCCACTATCTCAGGCGAGGCCTTGCCCTCGAAGTAGCACACAGCTACCCTGGTGCGAGTATCAAGGCCCACGGTCAGCTCGCGGACCCTAAGGTTTCGGCTCCTGATGCGTTGCCTCACAAGCGCAAGATTGTCGGATAGCCTTTCAGTAAGGCTGTCCCTCGGGCCCCTCACCGACGGCTCGGATATGGGCGGGCTGATCTGGCGGGCGACCCGACCCCTCAGGTCGAGCGTGTATGGTGTGGGGCGACCGTGCACAATCAGGGCGACTTCGCCTTCGGCCGCCTTGTCCACCGCGCCTTCGACGCTTCGCGCCTCCGATACCACGGCCACAGGCAGCAACCTGGCCGCCCGGCTGTTCTCCTGTAGCTCGGACCAGTCGGCTTTACTGAGCGGCTCAACAAGGCTGTGTCGGACAGCGCCCTGCTCGACGAGGGGCGATAGAAATAGGCACACGATCCCGTCCGAGATCCTCCTGACCGTCAAGTCAGAAGGATTGCCCAGCGCAGTGGTTATTAGGCTGATCTGCTCTTCGACATCGTCAAAGCGCGATGCCGCGTCCAACGGGAAGTCAGGCGCCTCAGGCGACCCATCCGGCGGCGGCCCCAGCATCCCGGCATCAGCCGGCAGCGATCTAGGAGTGATCTTGATTGGCTTGCGCATTCCAATGCCTGCCTCAGTGGTTCAGATCACACCTAGTGTCCCCTCTTTTGACACACCTGAACCTCCGCTACGCCCTCCCCGCGCGTGCCAAAATCCCGCGCGCAGCCACCACTCCGGACGCGGACGCCTGCATCAGGCCGCGAGTGACGCCGGCCCCGTCGCCGGCTGCAAACAAGTTAGTTACCTGTGTCTCCAGATCGCTCGTGAGCTCGAGCCTATTGGAGTAGAACTTCACCTCGACCCCATAGACAAGCGTGTTTCTGGAATAGACGCCAGGCGCAATCTTGTCGAGCGCCTGCAACATCTCTGTGATGTCAACCAGATGACGATACGGGAAGACCAAGCTCAGGTCACCGCAAGTGGCATCCTCAAGCGTGGGCGTAACGGTTCCCTTCCGGAGTCTGTCGGTTGTGGTGCGGCGGCCGTTTATCAGATCGCCCAGCCGCTGAACGATTACACCGCCGCCCAGCAGGTTGGCGAGGCCAGCCACATACTTGCCGTACAGTATCGGCTCCTTGAACGGCTCCGTAAAATTCTTGCTCACAAGCAAAGCGAAGTTGGTGTTCTCAGTTCTGCGTTCGGCGTAGCTGTGGCCGTTCACCGTCATCAGGCCGGCATTGTTCTCCGTGACTACCTCGCCGTAAGGGCACATGCAGAACGTGCGAACCTTGTCATCGAAGGTCCGGGAGTAGTACACAAATTTCGACTCGTAAACAACGTCGGTAATGTGCTCCATGACAGCGGCGGGAAGCTCCACCCGTACACCGATATCTACGGGGTTAACCGCAGTGCGAAGCCCGAGCGCGGACGCCTGCGCTGCAAGCCAGGACGCGCCTTCGCGCCCGGGGGCCACTATCACGTACTTTGCCCGAATGAACCGCCCGTCGCTGGTTTCGACACCTTCGACCTCCCCATCCTTGGTCGATACCCGCACTGCGCTGTTATTCAGATCGATGTCCACTCTGCCCTCCAGAGCATTGCGCATGCCTTCCAGAATGTGGCCTGTGCGTCCGGTGCCCAGATGCCTTATACGAGCGGGTATCAGAGTCAGCTCTGCCAGCTTGGCCCGGTCCCTGAGTTCCGATACCCTCTCATCTTCCTCGCCCCATACATCCTTCGGAGCGCCGTAGTCGAGATAAACACGGTCCACCTGATCTATCAAGCGGAGCAGCTCTTCCCTTCCCACGTAGTTTTCGAGCATGCCTCCGACATCTGTTGACAGGGTCAGCTTGCCGTCGCTGAACGCCCCGGCGCCCCCCCATCCGCACAGCACGCCGCAGGGGTCGCACCGGACGCAGTTCACCCGGCGCTCCTTCGACGGACACACGCGCCCCGCTATTCCGCGTCCCTTCTCAATCATCAACACCTTCAGATCGCTCGAGCCCGACAGCTCCAGCGCAGCGAATATCCCTGCCGGCCCCGCGCCAACGATGACAACATCGTAGATTGCCTGTCCCATCTGCCTGATACCTCCATGACGCCCGACTGCCGCACCCACGCCGGGATGCGGCAGTCGGTCATGTTTGTCAATCGGTGATCCCCTACACTACACGGGTCCGATCTGCGCCGGCTAGTTGGCCCTGTTCATGGCCTGTACCTCGTAGAACTGAATGGCGTGAGTCGGATTGGATACACGACGAACACTCAGGCGCACTCTACTTGCGGTAACTTGAGCGAACTTGAACTCAAAGCTGATGGTCGATCCGGACCTGCTCATGTAGTTCTTCTGCTCAGATGTGCTCTTGAACGACGCCACGGCGACCCAGCGGCCGTCCTGTTCCACCTCGACGGTCATTTCCATCGGATAGTAGCCCACATCACTCATGGTCTTGATGTAGTTGATCACCTGAGGTTTCGCAAACTCAACCATAATCCATTCAGTGCGGTCGCCTCTTCCGGGCGAAGCCGCCTCCCAGTAGGTGCGTGCGTTACCATCGATCGCATTGGAAGCCGGCCTTGCCGCGCTATCCGGCTTAGTCGGAGCATAGCTCGACGCGGTGGCCCTACCGCCGTTGGATGCCAATGCCCAGTTCACATTGACTGTGCCCGGAGTCGGCGGTGGAGGAGGAGGCGGTGGAGGTGTAGTGCCGCCTGTCGTAAACGAGAAGCCCGACATCACTGCCACGTTGCCGGCAGCGTCGCTTGAGACCACCTGGTAGTAGTAGGTGGTCTTCTCGCGCAGCCCGGTCAGACTCACGCTGTGGCTGGTGCGGAGGGAGCCTGACGGCGTCGGAGTGATTATGATCGCCTTAGCTCCTACATCCCCGGCCGGCGCGGATGCGTCGGCGCTCGATATCGACCGCTCGCCCACGGATTCGCGCATGCTTGTGCCGCTAGTGCCATACTCCACCCTTGCCGTGGCCGGTTCATCGGTGTTCCACGTGATCGTAGCCGAATTCGCGGTCACCTTTGTCGACTTGACATTGCTGATCCGCGGCGGACGGGTATCCAGCGTAATGGAACTAGAGTAAGTCGTGCTCTGGACGCCGTACATGTCACGGAACTCCACATACACCGTCTTCTTGCCGTCTCCAGGGCTGATCCTGTATGTGAACGTCGTTTGCAGCGGCATCCACCCTGACCAGCTGCCGCTGCCTTCGCGGAGCCGCATCTCGATCGGGCCGCGGTAGTCATCGCGGGCGGAGATCGTCAGCTGCACGCTGTAGTAACGGGTGTACGTGGCGCCATTGTTTATCCTGATGCTCCCTGTGGGAGGATTGCCTCTCTGGGCTGTTCGGAACGTCTGTGTCGCCGACTCCGCCACATTGCCTGCCTCGTCCGCCGAACGCACCTTGAAGTAGTATGTCGTGTTGGGGTTCAGCCCGTAGAGCATCACGGTGTGCGAAGTCGCCTTCTCTGTCTGCCCTCTGGTCTCGCTAGGCGAATAGGGGCCAAAGAGGACCCAGGAGTCGGACGGCTTATTGGTTCTCCACGTGACTGTGGCTGAATCAGGTCCGATACCCTTGACCTCCACCCAGCTGATGGCGGGCGGCGTTGCGTCGACAGTAATGGACGCTGAAGCCTGTGCCTCGTTTCCAGCCGCATCTCTCACTCGAACGGTCACCGTACGCCTGCCGTCGCCTGACGAGAAGCGCCAGGTGGTGTAGGCTGTGTACGGCTGCCACTGGCCGAACTGAGTCTTATCATCGCGCAGGCTCATCTCGAGAGCGCCGCCAGAGTCGTCCTGCGCGGTGATATAGAGCTGTACCGTGGTGCTATTGGTTAGCTGCGCGCCGTTATTAATACTCAGCCTTACCGTGGGCGGAGTGGTATCAGGCGGCTGCAGGCGGAACGTCATATCAGCCGACTGAGCCCGGTTGCCCGCTGTATCTGTCGACACTACGCGGTAGTAGTAGACCACCCCAGACCTGATGTTCGGAAGCATTACCGAGTGAGACGTGGTCATCTGGCTCGTGCCCACGCGCGCCAGGCTGATCCCGGAAGCCCAGTATTCCACGTAGGAATCGGACGGCTCATCAGTCCACCATGTTACAGCCACCGCATCGCGCCCCGCGGCGCTGGCCTCCACGCGGCTGATCAGCGGTGGAGTGGTATCCGCCGGTTGCAGGCGGAACGTCATGTCGGCCGACTGAGCCCGGTTGCCCGCGGCGTCCGTTGACGTCACGCGGTAGTAGTAGGTTGCGCCGGCCTGTAGACCGGTCAGGTTCACCAGGTGAGACGTGGTCATCGCGCCGGCGCCTATACGCTGCATGCTGGAACCATACGTCCAGTACTCCACGTACGAGTCAGAGGCTTCGTCTGTCTGCCAGCTTATTGCCGCGGTCCCGTACACACCCGGCGCCGCCTGCACTCCGTAGATGGAGGGCGGCGTAGTGTCGGCGATGGGCCGAACTGCCTCCACAGGCGCATGATTGCCCGCGCCGTCTACTATTGAGAAGTACAGCTTCTGCCCGTACATTGCAGTCTGAGGAATGGTTATGGCTACATCGCTGCCGTACCAGTCATACCACTCCCAATCGTTGCCGTCGAACGACAGCCAGAAGCCGAGTATGCCGCTTGAATCTCGGGCCGTAATCGACGCCCTCACCCTGTTCGTCACTCCGGCATATGCCGGCTGGCCAATGTCTGTAATCGACACCGAAGCCGTGGGCGGAGTAGTATCGAGTACTATAGATCCTGGCTCGCCGGTGATGTCGAAGAATAGGAACCCCTTGAACTTCATCTGCACCGTCTTCTTGCCATCGCCAGGCGCCAGTTCCCATCCGAACTCGCCATACGGATCGGGTTTGGCAAACCACGTGCTCCAGGTGTATCCATCGTTGCTGAACGCCACCTGCGTAAGATCGCCGTACACGCCCAGCTTCACGCTTCTGCTGTTAGTGTAGGGCGCCCCACCGTTGATAAGTACGCCGGTGAAAGGCTTGTCGGGCGTGGGCCCGACCTCGATCGAACGCGGCTGGATTGACCTGGGGGCGACCCCGCTGGGGCTGATCTCACGCTCTATTCGCGTCTTGTATATGGTCGCAATCCGGTTGCCCGGGTTGATTCCCAGGGCATCATTCACAGTGGCAAGGGCCCCGGTCGCGTTCCCCAGCTTCCATTGGGCTATGCCCTTGAGTAGAAGCGCGTTGTCGGACGCGTACTCGGGAAGCGCGTTAGCCAGGTCTGTCAGCACCCCAAGTGCCTGGGATGCCGAGCCAGACTGCAGCAAAGCCGAACCCAGCCCGAACCATGCCCGAGTAAGATTAGGGTTGCCCGCTACCGCCACCGTGTAGTACCCAGTCGCTGAAGACGGCTGCCCGGCGAGCCTCATCATGTTGCCCAGAACGTCTCGGGAGAGCACCGAGTCGGTGTCACGGTAGGCAGCTTGCTGGTATGCCTCCAGAGCTTGATCGTGCGCCCCGCGAGCCAAGCGTACATCGCCCAGCATCTTGTAGAGATACGCGGGCGCATCCGGCCTGGACACGGCCTGCGCGAGCAAGGTTTCGGCCAAATCGAGCCGCCCGTTCCTAAACTCCATCACAGCCGATGCTCCCAGTATCAGAGCGTTCGCGGGATCGCCGGCTGCGGACCGGATTCTCTCGATCTGCGCGGCGGCAGCCTGTGCATTGCCATCTTCCAGATACACATACGCCAGGAGCACAGCCGGCGGGATCGACGAACGTTCCTGGGCTACTGCCTGCTCCAACACACTCCGCGCCTCAGCCTGTCGGCCGCTCACGAAATGCAGCAAGCCTTGGCGATAGTATGCCTCAGTGTACGGGGGATAGGACGCTACGGCCTTGGAGTAGGCATCTAGTGCGAGCTTGATATCTTGGTACCCTTGTTCGGTGAGAGGTGGAAAGCCTAGTTTGGCGAGGGTCTCGGGTTCGGTCATTAGCTCCATACGGTAGTTGAAAACCCGAGCACACTTCGATCTCTGTTCGTACGCCTGCCCCAGGCCGAAACCGGCACGAGTGTTGCCGGGCTCTATGGACAAGGCTGTACCAAACTCGCGTATGGCGTCGTCCGCGGCTCCTGACGCGAGGTATCGCTCACCGCGGAGTATGTAGTCATACGCGGACGTCTGCGCTATAGACACGGTCGAGGCCAGCGCAAAGGCCAATACGGTCGCCAGGAACACACCGAGCGCGCGCTTGTTGTGTTTCATTGGCCACCCTCCTTGTCGATTGGATTGAAGTTGGATCGATTGGCTGGATCCGTCTTGTTAGACGCGGGCATCCATTCGGAGTTCCTGACACCCCGATGTAAACAGAAGTCGGGACCCGCGCAGGGCCCCGATATGCCGGTCACGGGTATATCCGGTTCAGAAGCCTTGGGAAGGGTATCATCTCTCTTACGTGCTCACTGCCGCTGATCCACGCGACCGTTCGCTCAATGCCAAGGCCGAATCCGGAGTGCGGTACAGAACCGTACCTGCGCAGATCAAGGTACCATTCATAGCCTGCCCTGGGCAAATCGTGCTCGCGCATTCTTTCCTCAAGGAGTTCCAGATCGTGAATACGCTCGCTGCCGCCGATGATCTCGCCATAACCTTCCGGCGCCAGCAGGTCGGCGCACTTCACCACCTCGGGTCGCCCCGGTTCGGGTTGCATGTAGAAAGCCTTCACCTTGGTAGGGTAGTTGGTGACGAACACCGGCTTGTCGAAACGAGAGGAGATGACGGCCTCATCGGGCGCGCCGAAATCGTCGCCCCACTCGAACTCCCTGCCTTCGGAGTGCAGCATCTCGACTGCCTCGTCATACGACACTCTGGGGAAAGGCGCAGTCACCGCCTCCAACCTAGATAGATCGCGTTCCAGCAGGAGCAACTCATCACGGCGGTTCTCCAGACATCGCTTGACTATGTGCGCAACAAACTGCTCCTGAACGACCATGTTGTCTTCCTGAGTCGCGTAGGCCATTTCCGGTTCTATCATCCAGAATTCTATCAGGTGCCGCCGAGTCTTGGACTTTTCAGCCCTGAACGTCGGCCCAAAGCAGTACACCTTTCCGAACGCCATACACCCTGCCTCGACATACAGCTGCCCGCTCTGGCTCAGGTAGGCTTTTTCGCCGAAGTAGTCAGTCTCGAAAAGCGTTGTGGTGCCCTCGCATGCTGCGGGTGTGAGAATCGGCGAATCGAGTTTGATGAAATCGTTAGTCCGAAGCCATTCCTCGGCTGCAGCGATCACCTCGTTGCGAATAAGCAAGGCCGCATGCTGCCGCGGACTGCGAATCCACAGATGCCTGTGGTCCAGCAGAAAATCTACGCCGTGCTCTTTCAGGGTGATTGGATACTCCTCGGCCACTTGCACCGGATCTATGCCGGTGAGCGTGAGTTCGAACCCACCCATCGCCCGCTTGTCGGCGCGGACGCGACCAGTCACTACTATCGATGATTCCTGCGTAAGCGCTCCGCACAGGTCAAACTGCTCATCCGGAATCTCGCCTCGCACAGCTACCGCCTGCAGAAATCCGGAACCGTCTCTGATGATAAGAAAGTAGATCCTACCACTTGAGCGCTTGTTGTACAACCAGCCCTGTATTCTGACTTCCTGCCCCTCATAGTCGCCGATGTCAGCAACTCGGACGGAATTCAACGGCCACACCCCCGACATGTTGAATTTACCACAATCCCTGCCATAACACCTTTCATTATAATGGCCCATCCAGCGTTTCACAACCGTGACGCGTCATGTGCGGCGTCCGCGCGCTCATTGGGCATCCTATTCGTTTTCAAATAGGTTTTCCGCGCGACCTATACGGATAGGTTCGCTAAATTCCTGACAAACGCGGGTTTGCCGAAAGACCTGCGCAGGGCCCTTACTGCAACATGAGCCGGGGATCAGACCCCGGCTCATGCGCCAAGCTGCATATACTGGCCGATTCGCATTGTGGCTCGACCCGTCCGACGTCAATCGCCGATGTACCACACCTCTACCTGAAGGGTTACATACTCCAGGTACTCGATTCCGAACACCACGCCCGTTGTGATCCTGTAGTCCTGCACGGTGACTCTGGCCCTAAACGGGTACTGAACCTTCTCATATACTCTGCCGGGCCAGGGTGCATCGGGGCCGCTCGGGGTGATCTCCGCGAACTGAACCGGACCCACTGCATTCGACGTCATGCCGGCGGTTATCCGGGTCAGCATGCCCAGCAGCGGATCGGCCGAAAGCATGATGTTGCCTGTCGAACCTCGATAGGCAAACGCCTCGGTAAACGGGCCGGTGCTCGGCCACTTGATGGTCATGACCTTCCTCACCATCAACACTTCGTCGCCCCATCCGCCGGAACTCGGGACTTTCACAAGCTCCGCATGGACGTGGTACGGGTTGGGCGAGTTCACGGTAATCTGCCGAGAAAACGTGTAGTATCCGTTCTTTACCACAGTGATGTCGTGCACTCCGTATGACACGCCCGACACTGTAAGGGGCGTTGTGCCCTGCTCCACCCCGTCCAGGAACACCTGAGCGCCCGATGGCTTAGAAGTCAGGCTGACCGCGCCTCGGGCCACTGGCGGAGGAGGCGGTGGAGGCGGGGGCAGCGATCCTTGGCCAACGGTGAATGTTGCTGATGCAGATGCCCAGTCCTGCCCGAAGTTGGGGGTGACCGTCACCGACTTGACCTCGATCATAAATCGCTCAGCCGATATGTTCACGTTGAGCTGCGGCCCGAAATTCCCCTGGCCCAGAGAGCGCCTGAGCCACTCGACATCCTTGATCTTCGAAGGAGTGGCAAACATCACCAGCTGCTCTGCTCCCGACGGGCCTCCCACAGTCAGATTGTACCTGGAGTTGTCGGGCAGCGAGTAGGTGGAGTTAGCCCTCCTGTAGTTGTTTTCTGAGTAGATGTTGGGGAATATCAGGCTCACGTTCCCCACCGTGTCGATATCGAAAACGTAGATGTATGCGTCTCGAGTGGTCCGGAAATGGATCGTAACCTTGTCGCCAGGGTAGTACTGGCTTCTGTCAGTCCAGATACTCGCCGAGAACGGCGGGTTTGGGTTGATGATTATGCTCTTGGCGTCGAACTGCGCCAGAGCGTTCGCGCCCGGAATGAGCGCCGCGGTCGCCAACACCACCAGGAACACCAAAAGGCCGACTCTCCTGCGCAACACAGCATTTTCCCCCCTTCAGAAAGCTGGTCTATCCCTCGTCGTATTCGGCCCCCATCACCATGTAGTTGGGAGCCTCTTTTGTGATCTGAACATCGTGCGGGTGGCCTTCCCTAAGCCCCGCTCCTGTTATCCTCATGAACTTGGCGTGCTCGACCAGCTGGCTGAGGTTCGCAGCTCCGACGTAGCCCATGCCGGCCCTAACTCCTCCCATCAGCTGGTAGACGGTATCGGAGACCGTGCCCTTGTATGGGACCCGCCCCTCGATACCCTCCGGGACGAGCTTGTGGGCCCCTTGCTGAAAATAGCGGTCGCTAGATCCCTCTTTCATCGCGCCGAGCGAGCCCATACCCCTGTAAACCTTGAAGCTGCGTCCCTTGTAGATCTCGGTATCGCCCGGGCTTTCTTCGGTGCCCGCCAGCAGTTTGCCGATCATCACTGCATGCGCGCCGGCCGCCAGCGCCTTGGTGACGTCGCCGGAGTACTTGATGCCTCCGTCAGCCACGATCCTCACGCCGCATTCCCGGGCTGCGACCGCGCAGCCGGCCACTGCTGTGAACTGCGGAACTCCCACCCCGGCCACCACCCGCGTGGTGCAGATGGACCCAGGCCCGATACCCACCTTCACACAGTCGGCCCCCGCCTCGGCAAGGGCCTTCACTGCGTCGCCGGTCGCCACGTTACCCGCCATCAAGTTGACTCTGCCGAAATTGGCCCGGATAGCCCTGACCATATCGTTCACTCCCTTGGAGTGCCCGTGCGCTGTATCTACGACGATCATGTCTACACCGGCATCTACCAAACCGGCCACCCTATCCATGGTGTCATTGGTCACCCCCACCGCCGCCGCGACCCGAAGCCGTCCATGCTCGTCTTTGGCGGAATTGGGGTATTTTCGCGCCTTCAATATGTCCTTTATCGTGATCAGGCCGCGTAGCCTGAACGCCTCGTCGACAAGCGGGAGTTTCTCTACCTTGTAGCGTTTGAGGATCTCCACGGCTTGGTCGACTGTGGTGCCCACCGGCGCCGTGATCAGGTTATCGCGAGTCATAGCCTCAGAGACCGGTCGATCGAATTCCGTCTCGAACCTGAGGTCACGGTTGGTGAGAATACCAACAAGCTTGCCGTCTTCGGTTATTGGGACGCCTGAGATATGATAACGTTCCATGATCTCGAGCGCTTCCCTAATGGACGCTTCGGGAGGCAGGAATATGGGGTCAACGATTATCCCATGCTCTGACCGCTTCACCTTGTCTACCTCCGCAGCCTGCGCCTGAATGGACATGCTCTTGTGAATCACGCCCATCCCGCCCTCGCGCGCCATCGCCACGGCCATCCTGGCCTCGGTGACTGTGTCCATAGCCGCGGAGAGCAGCGGCGTATTCAGAGTTATCGTCTCCGTCAGGCGGGTGCTCACATCTACCTGCCCCGGAAGGACTTCGGACATCGCCGGGACCAGAAGTACATCGTCAAAGGTTAGTCCTTCCCGTATGTCGAGATCCGTCCGCTTTTCCATAGAAACCTCCACCCCCGTAGCTAGTATGGTGCGCGTTGCGAGAAGTAGCGCGTAGCCATCATAAGGATGGTCCGTGCTTCCACTCGCGTGAAACGCACGGACCCAAACACGCCGATGACTGGCTGCACGTGACGTGCAATCACCTAGACCCGCTTCTCGGGACGACGCTCTCGGCCGGCCTGATGTGCAGTTCTTGCCACTGCTTCAGGTCTATCTCGTTGGGGCAGTCGTCCACCAACGACACTCCTGCAGCGTTCTGCGGGAATGCGATTACGTCCCTGAGGTTTTCCAGGCCTAGTATCACCGCGATGAGTCTATCGAACCCGATGGCGAATCCGCCATGCACCGGCCCGCCATATTCATAAGCGTGCAGGAGGAAGCCGAACTTACGCTCGGCATCCTCTGTGGTCGTACCTACGATGTTCATGACCCGCTTCTGGAGTTCGGGGTTGTTTATGCGGATGCTCCCGCTGCCCATCTCAACCCCGTTGAGCACCAGATCGTACAGCCGCCCCTTCACTGCCGCCGGATCCGATTCCAGTATGGGCAAGTCCTGCTCACGAGGTTGGGTGAAGATGTGATGCTTGGCCTCCCAGCGATTCTCGTCGGGGTTCCACTCAAACAGCGGGAACTCGGTCACCCACAGAAGCTTGTAATCGCCCTCCCGGATTAAGCCGAGCTTGCGTCCGAGGAAACGCCTGACCTGGCCCAAAGAGACCGCCGATACCTCCGGATCATCAGCGGTAATGATCACGAGGTCGCCATCTACCGCCTGCAGTCGCTTCACGATCCCGCGCTGGGCATCCTCCGACAGATACTTGGCGACACTCCCCCTGACCTGTCCCTCTTCAATCTTGAGCGTGATGATACCCTTTGCCTTATATATCTTGGCGATGTCCGCGAGTTCATCCGTCTCCTTCCGGCTGAAGTGGGCGCAACCTGTCGCGGCCAGACCGCGCACGCGGCCGCCTGAAGCACACACTTCACGGAAGATGCCGAATTCCGACTCGCTCACTAGGTCTGTCAGATCGCGCATCTCTAGGCCGAACCTGAGGTCGGGCTTGTCCGAGCCAAACCGCTCCATGGCCTCGTCGTAGCTGAGCCTTGGGAACGGGCCCTTCACCTCCACACCATTCACCGCTTTGAACGCCGCGGAGATAATCCCCTCGACTATGGTGAACACGTCTTCCTCATCGCAGAAACTCATCTCCAGGTCGATCTGGGTGTGAACTAGCTGCCTGTCCGCCCGCTGATCCTCGTCGCGGAAGCAGGGCGCCAGCTGGAAGTAGCGATCGAAGCCCGCTATCATCAGCAGTTGCTTGTACAGCTGAGGGCTCTGAGGAAGCGCGTAGAACATGCCCGGGAAGTTCCGGCTCGGCACGACAAAGTCCCGCGCCCCTTCGGGCGTGCTGCGGACGAACAGAGGCGTCTGGATCTCGATGAAATCCTGCTTCTCGAGCCAGTTGCGAACAGCCAACGCAGCCCGGTGACGCGCATGCATGTTGGCCTGCAGGGAATGGCGCCTGAGGTCGATGTACCTGTATCTCAGCCTGGCTTCCTCATTGGCCAGCTTGTCATCGGATACCTCTACGGGCAAGATGGGCGCCGCGTCGCTCATGATCTCGATGTCGCCGGCGATGACCTCGACTTGTCCTGTTGCGATTGTGTTGTTCCAGGTGCCTTCGGGTCGCTGCGATACAGTGCCTCGAATCCGGAGTACGCTTTCGCGGTGTATGCCGCGCGCGCATTCGGCAGCGCTCTGTGAGGCGCCGGGCTCCACCACAACCTGGGTGAAGCCGTACCTATCGCGCAAAGTGATGAAGACCAGACCGCCATGGTCGCGCACTGAATGGGCCCAACCGCACAAAGTGACTGCCTGGCCCGCGTGGGAGGTTCTCAATTCTCCGCAAGTGTGTGTGCGAAGCACGAAACTCACCTCGATAGTAATAAATCCAAGAGAGAATTAACCCAATTATAGCCCTGCAACGCGCCTCAGTGCAACTTCCACCTCTGGGCTGCAGGAACGGGGCGAAGAGTGTGTAATCTCCCAAGGGAGGTGATCTCGATGTCGGCGCTAACCTGTGGCCTTCTTCAGATAGATCCTTCTGGGTTCGACACGGCCCATGATTTCCAGGTCTTCCTGACCGCGCGGATGTCGTCGCTGGCGCAGGCGGGGGTTACCCTGATCGTACTGCCGGCGTATTCAGTGATGATCGGGCCCGCGCTTCAGTTTAAAGCGGAAGGGCGTTCACCCTGTAACCCGTTCGAGCTCGCCAGCTCTGCCGGAACAGACGGGTTTTCGGTGTGGATGGACTTCTTCGCTGCCACCGCGCTCTCCAACAGAGTATACCTCTGCCCGGGCACGTTCATAGCACCATGCGACGGCGGGTTCGAGCATCGCGCTCCGGTCTTCTCACCCGACGGAGATCTCCTCACAGTCCAGCTCCAGACACACGTATCGGACGCTGAGAGCCAGGCAGGCATGACTGTAGGTACTGACCTCGCGGTAGTAGACGTCTACGGGCGCAAAGTGGGCATCGCCATCGGGACTGATGCGTGGTATCCGGAGGTCGGCCGCATTCTCGCGCTTCTGGGTGTCGATACGATCCTGGCTCCGACCGCGGTACCGGCGCCCTATACCGTCTGGCACCAGACTCGCGGGCTCTGGCAAATCATCCAGCAGAACCAGGTCTTTGGTGTCGAAGCCTCCCTTGGAGGACGATGGTTGGGCACAACCTACCAGGGCCGTTCGCGCGTATTCGGTCCGGTTGAAGTGACGCCTGATGGGCGAGGCGTGCTTGGAGAGGTCACGAGCGAGTCAGTCGAAGGCAAGATGACTACCTCACTCGATCTGGCTGACCTTGATACCGCGCGGCGCGTATTTCCGATATTCGACCATTTCAACATAGGCGTCTACGAGGCGCGATTGGCCGACGCATATTTGGTAGGGCGCCCGGCACGGGTTACGCCCGAGGGGAGGCCGTGAGAGGTGGGATCAATGATAGACGCGGTCAAGACGAAGATCACAGGCGTCTTGCTAGCTCGCTCGTCTGATCCTGAACGCATCTCCCGACGGGCCGCCTGGCTCAGGCAAGCCGACGATAGGTTCAAGCATGTTGACCGGTCGGCCAGGCTCAGAATGGGCGGATCAAAGCCGGAGCGCCTGACATGCGCTGCCGTGCAGATGAAGGTCGCTCTGACGTATTCAGGGCGCGAGTATGTTGACCTCGTATACAGGCTGGCGGCAAAGGCTGCTGCGGCCGGCGCCGATATCGTCGCGTTCCCGGAGTACAGCGGCCTTCCGCTCTTGGGCATGATCCCAGGCATAGACAAGACTCTTGCCCACGCCGGCTCGCTGGCTGAGGCCGTAGGGCCCGCAGGAGATGTTCTGGAGGTGTTCAGGTTCCTCGGGCCATATGCCGACAGGGCGTATCGCGGGGCATTCTCATCGGTCTCGCGCGAACTGGGCATCTACATTGTGTCAGGCAGCATGGTGCTGCCGGATGAAACCGGGAACGATCCTATCATGCGCTCGCTGGGCTACATATTCGGCCCCGGCGGGGAACTGGCCGGCAAGTACCACAAGACCCATCTCATGCCTGTGGAATCCGCTTGGGGCGTAGACCCCGGCGACTCGATGTCCACCTTCAACATTGGAGGAGTCATCGTAGCAGTGCCCATATGCATGGACGCGACTTACTTCGAGACATTCCGCATGGCACGCCTCTCCGGAGCGGATCTGGTGATCGTCCCGTCCGCCAACAACGAGCCTTACAACCTCTGGTACGCGCTCCGCGGGATATGGCCCCGAGTGCAGGAGTCGCAGGTCTACGGCATCGGAGCATCCATGGTGGGATCATTCGCGGGCCAGACCTTCACGGGTCGCAGCGCAATCCTGGCTCCCCTGGAGTTGTCGCCGGGCGGCGACGGCATGCTGGCCCAGGCCGGCGCTTACGATAGTGAGGAGATAGTACTGGCCCAAATAGACATTCCGCTGCTGCACAGATTTCGGGCCGACAATCCCCTACGGTTCAACCTTCCGCTGTATCGCAAGTATTTGCCGGCCATGTACCGGGCAGCGCAGGCAGCCCGGCATCAGAGCGCCGCGCAGTCGTGGAAAGAGAGGAATGACACTTGGGAAGGGTAGCACTTGCTGTATGCGCTCACCCCGATGACCTGGAGTTTTTCTGTGGCGGCTCGGCAGTCGCCATGGTACGGGACGGGTGGAATGTGTGGCTGACTATTGCCACCGACGGCGACCGAGGTACACACGACCCCACTGTATCCCGGGAGTCGCTGGCCGCTATCAGAAGAGAGGAGTCTCGCAAGGCGGGGCAGATGCTCGGGCTGTCTGGCATAATCTTTCTTGGCAAAGAAGACGGCGAGCTGTATGCGGACTCTTCGCTCCGACGGGACTTGGCCCGCGTGTACAGGCAGGTTCGCCCGGACCGGCTCATCACCTTCGACCCGTGGCGCCGGTATGAGTTGCACCCCGACCACCGCGCCATCGGCTTTGCTGCCATTGATGCAAGGCTGGCGGCCAGGCTGCCCCATTATTACTCCGACCTTCTCCGCGATGGACTTGAGCCGTGTACCATAAAGGAGATCCTGCTTTTCAATGCGGACGCGCCCGACTACTACGTGGACATCTCGAGCACATTTGACGCGAAGCTCTCTGCGCTGGGCGAGCATCGCAGCCAATGGGAAACTATATGGGACGACACCGCCCGCTCACTGCGACAGGAGGCGGAATCGGCCGGGCGCAGCAGCGGACATGCGATGGCCGAAGCCTTTAAGCGGATATTCGTCCCCATGGGCCCGGTCAGCGCCGGCTGGCGGCCTAGAGAGGAGGGTTGTTGACCCAATGCAGTCTGAATGTGAACGAATCCTCACTGTGCCCGAGGAGATGGGAGACGTCGAGTCGCCTGTGGTTACAGGCAACGAATGGGTATCGCTCCCTGATATCTCGCCAGCCGACGCAGACATAGCCACTCTCAACCTGATACATATGGGCTCCAGGGGGCTTGTGGAGTGGGTGGGCCCGGATAAACCGTCAGGGCAGGCAGGACCTGAGCGAGCTCCCTTCCTCGCCCCATACATCGCAGGCCACGCAGGAGAAGTCATCGCGCTCGAGTCTTCTTGGGAGTGGGAACGCATGGCAGACTGGATACCGTGCGCCCGAACCCGGATTTCTACGGCGTCGGGCGACGAATGCACTGTCACGCTGATCATCTGTGCACCCGTGGGAGAGCGGGGATTCGTCATCAGATTCGAGCTATCGGATCTGGCTCGGGCCGCCGGGGGCCAGGCTGCCCAGTTCAGGGTGGGCCTCGCCGGCCGATGGGGCGCAACCCTGAATACGATCTTCACCAGGCGGTGCATGCATGTGGTGAACCACGCCTTCTACTCGGGCTGGACCAAGTCGGTAGTGCTTGAGGCTAGAGGCGTATCGAGCGTCGCGGCTCTAGCCGTGGCGTGCAACCAGCCCATGGAATGGGCGCTCTGCGGAAGCGACGGGGCGCCCGCAGAGGAGGTACAGGAACCGGGAGACGGCGTCGGACAGATTGAGTTTTCAGTGTGGACCAGCGTCTCTCTTGAGCCCGGGCAGACACGCGCAGCCGATTTCTGGTTTGCCGCCAACGCCGATCCCGACGGAGCCGCCACCACCAGCGTACACTTGAGGCGCGTCGGCTACCAGGCCGCGCTGGCGCATACGCTCAGCTGGCTGCGAAGCAGGTCGCACCGGAATCGCGTCCCGGCCCATGCGGCCCGGAAAGCTCCCGACGCGATGTCCAGGGCCGACTACAACCTGCACTTCTGCCGCTTTTTCGCCCACGGCAAGGCGATCGATACCGAGGAGCTGGTGATGCTGACCTCACGTAGCCCGCGGTACTACGTGTCGGCCGCCTTCTGGCCGCGCGACACGTTTCTCTGGGCATTCCCGGCCATGCTTGCGTCAGACCCCGTCTTCGCCCGAGACGTATTGCTCGCAGGCTTCACGAGGCACGTCGCAAACATGGGCATCCACGCACACTACATTGACGGCGTGTTGCTCTATCCCGGGTTCGAGCTGGATCAACACGCCTCGTACCAGGTAGCGCTGGGAAGCTACGTGCAACGCACTGGCGACATGTCCATAGTGTCAGAGCCGGCGGTACGCGCTGGGTTAGCTAGATTCGAGGAAGTCCTGGCTGAGTTGCGCCATCCGGAAGCCGCTCTGTACCGTACATTCCTGGACCCCAGCGACGATCCTGTCAGGTACCCGTATCTCACCTATGACAATGCATTGCTGTGGAGAGCCTTTGCGTCGCTCGCGGAGATCGCACGAACGGCCGGAGACAGCGTTGCCGCTTCGAGGTACGCCGATGCGGCGCAGGAAATCCGCACAGCCGTGTGTGAGCGCCTTGTGGCAGAGGGTCCATTCGGGCCGATGTTCGTGTGGTCCGCCGATCTCGAGGGCGGGTTCGAGCTGTACGATGATCCGCCGGGAAGTCTTCTGCTGCTTCCGTACTACGGCTTCATCGACTGCAATGACCCGCGGTTTGCCAATACGGTCAAGTACGTAAAGTCAGAGCACAACCCTTACCGCGTCGCACATGGGGATTACCCCGGGGCCGGATGTGCCCATGCGGCGCGCCCCTGGCCCATGCACGCCTGCAACATGGTAATGGCCGGCATCGCCGACTGCGAATGCCTGAAGCTGATAGCCAAAGCTCCCCTCGACGGGGAGCTTGCGTGCGAGAGCGTGTATGAGGTTGGCGGGAAAGCAGCTACCGGCGGCGCCTTCGCCACATTTGCCGGATATCTATCGGTGGCCCTGGCGCAAGCCGTTACTTGCGATACCACCAGCTAGTGCGCGATCGATCAGATACTGGCCGACGCCAGGGTAGCCGCGGGAGGAGCCCGGCGCAAGGAGAGCGATGCCTCCCACAAACGTCTTGACCGGAGGCTGCACGAGCAGCCTCTCGTTCATCGATTGGCAGACAAACCTAGCGGCAAGTTCTAGTCTTCTTCGAAGCAACCATCTGGTCCATTCTCGCCTGGATGGCCTCAATCCCCCGCCATCCATCCTCGCGTACGATCTGCTGAAGCTCACACGTAACCTCAGTTGGCAGATGGCAGGTCGACGCTCCATACAGGCCGGGAGCGCGGTCCATCACCATTAGCTTCATCAGAAACACCGCCACGTCAACCATCCCCGATGAACATGCATCCACAACCATCTGCTCTAGCAGAGCACGATCCCTGTCCGTATCAACTATCAGCGGTAACACCTCCCCTCCGAGACTAGTTCCAACGACTTACTTCTCTTCCATCTTACCCTGCTTATGGGGATTCGTAAAGATCGAATTTCATTATTCTGTCCGGAATCCTCTAATCCGTGCTACACAGGCTCTTTGCGCCGCCGTCGCCCATAGTGCGTCGCGCGAAATTGTCTGACAGCGTCTGGCATTCGTCGCTAGCTATGGCATGAATTGTAATGCCAATATGGTGCTATCGCTGCAGAACACCAGCGAGTTGCCGAACCGGCGCTCGGCCAGCGGTCACGCTCTGCCGGAAAGGCGTGGAACGATAGAAGACCCCCTGGAGCAGACCAGGGGGTTAAATCAAAAATCCGGCGGCGACCTACTCTCCCGGGCGGTTACCCGCCAAGTACCATCGGCGCAGGAGGGCTTAACTACTGTGTTCGGAATGGGAACAGGTGTGACCCCTCCGCC
>JAGVTS010000200.1 GCA_019136685.1 Bacillota bacterium
AGCCGGCTTTTGACTGTCCCCTCCGGCACCTCCAGTGCCTGCGAGATCTCGCGTATCGTTAGCCCCTGGTAAAAGCGGAGCACAAGCGCTTCTCTGTATGTGTATGGGAGTCGGGCGATTGCCTCTACCACCTCGCGACGCTCCAGACGGCGCACCGCCTCATCCTGCGGGTCGCCGCGGTCGCCCGCTCCGTGGCATGCGTCGAATGGGGCTTGACTCTCGGCCGCCACCCGGCCCGAGCCCATCCCGGGCGCAGGATCATGGGCAATGACACGCCTGGCATAGGCCGACTTGAGGTAGTCTTTGAGGCAGTTGGCGGCAATAGCGTAGAGGTACGGCTTCAGCGGCTTGGGGTACTTGTACCTCGCCCGGGTCAGGTAGAAGCGGGTGAAACACTCCTGCGCCGCCTCTTCGGACAGATGATAGTCGTGGCACATCCGGTACAGGTAGCCCAGGAGCGGCCTGTGGTAGCGATGAACGAGCGCCTCGAATGCGGGTTCGTTTCCGTCCCGTATCTGCCGCGCGAGGTCTTCATCAGAGATCCGCTGCCCGTCCAATCCCTTCCCTCCCCGCCCGTCATCGGTAGCTGCGCCAAGCGCAAGCACGCCATACACAAGTGATACGACGTGTGAGGCAAAAAGGTTCACTCAGTCCACGGCCAGCTCAGCGCCATCAACCACGAAGTGGGACAGTCGATACGTGATTTGATCAAGCGTCCCCCCGACTCTTCATGCCATCCAGCCTCTGCCGCACTCGCTCCTCGACCGGGTTCGAGCCCGGTGTGTAGTACTCCCGCCCCCGAAGCTCATCCGGCATGTACTGCTGCTTGACCCAGGAGCCCGGATAGTCGTGTGGGTACTTGTAGCCTGTGCCGTGCCCAAGTTGCGAGGCGCCGCGGTATGACGCATCGCGCAGGTGCAGGGGAACGCCCGACACCGGCATCTGTCTCACGTCCTCCAGAGCAGCGTTTATGGCTTTGACCACTGAGTTGCTCTTGGGAGCGGCGGCGATGTAGATAGTCGCGTGCGCGAGGATGATCCCTGCCTCGGGCAGGCCCACTTTCTCGACCGCCGTCAGGGCCGATGTCGCCACTAACAGCGCACGTGAATCGGCCATTCCCACATCCTCGCCGGCGTGAATCATGAGGCGGCGCGCAATGAACCGCGGATCTTCGCCCGACTCTATCATCTGTGCCAGGTAGTGCAGGGCAGCGTCAGGATCTGAACCGCGCATGCTCTTTATGAAGGCCGACACCACGTCATAGTGCATGTCCCCGCCGGCGTCGTACTTGAGAGCCCTACGCTGGATGGAGTCCTCGGCCGCCTCCAGGGTGACGTGTATCTTGCCGTCCGGCCCAGGCGGGGTAGATAGCGCTGCTACCTCTATGGCATTCAGAGCGGTGCGCGCGTCGCCGTTGGCGAAGTTGGCGATGTGGTCCAGGGCTTCCGGGTCGACTTCCACCTGCAGGGCCCCCAGGCCTCGCCCGGCGTCGGCCAGCGCACGCAGCACCAGCTCGCGAAGATGATCTGCGGTCAAGGGCTCCAGCTTGAATATGCGTGAACGCGACACCAAGGGGGGGTTAACGTCGAAGAAGGGATTCTCGGTGGTCGCCCCGATCAGCGTGACGGTACCGCTCTCCACATGAGGTAGCAGCGCGTCTTGCTGCGCCTTGTTGAACCTGTGAATCTCATCGACGAAGAGGATAGTGCGTCGGCCATGCAGCTTCCACCTGTCGCGCGCCTCCGAGACCACCTGCCTGATATCGGCAACCCCGCTCGTCACGGCGTTGAGCCGCACAAATACCGCCTGCGTCGTGGCGGCCACCACCTCGGCGATAGTGGTCTTGCCGCTCCCCGGAGGCCCGTAGAGGATTATGGACCCCAGTCGATCGGCCTCAATAGCTCGTCGCAGAAGCCTGCCTGGGCCCAGGATGTGATCCTGCCCCACGATGTCATCGAGCGCCCTTGGCCTCATTCGGGCCGCAAGAGGTTCGCGAGAGTGCGCGCCGCAGGCTGCATCCCGCTGCTCAGCACCGAAGTCGAAAAGATCGGAATTCGTCATGTAGATGGTCACCTCGCATCCCACGTATGCTCCCATATCTTCTCGCGTCCCGGTTTCGCCGCGCGGTTCCGCTGATCCTTCAAGTCTGGCGCCGACACAGACGCAAAAAGACCCCACCATGCCGTAGGGCTGGCCGTTTCTCCCCCGCCCCTGCGAGGTGGGTGCCCTCCTACCACGTTAACGTTCCGCACAAAGCGGCCCACATGCCGGTGATAGAGACCAGGCTCCCGTGTTTGCTTTGTTGGAAGCAAACAGCCAGCGCGCCTACGCGCACAGTAGGGTAACAGCTCGATCAGATGTCGGCTATATGATATCACACGCCCGATGGCGTTTCAACAAAGCTACACTTACCAAACTGGGCGGGTAACAGGCTCGTATTGCAGGTGTTTCCATCATTGGTCGTCATTGCGCCCAGCTGCTATGCCGATGAACCCGCTTCGATCCCGGCCGGACCGACTACTGCCGCCGCACGCAGGCGGCCAGCTCAGCCTGGGCGATGCGTGTCTGCTCCCCGGTGGACATGTCCTTGACTGTCGCCTCTCCGGTCGCCAGTTCGTCGTCTCCAAGTATGGCCACAAAACGCGCCCTCATCTTGTCCGCATAGCGCATCTGCGCCTTCAGGCCTCTTCCTATCATGTCGAAGTCGACTGCGAGCCCTTCGCGACGCATGCCGTGCGCGAGCTCGAAAGCCCTCTCACGGGCTGCTTCCCCCAGCGATACGATGAACACGTCCATACCTGCCTGGTACTCTTGATCCGCGGCATTCGCCTGCGCGGCCAGCACACACCGCTCCATTCCGCAGGCAACTCCCACGCCTGGCGTAGGCGGTCCGCCGCACTCCTCCACCAGCCCGTCGTAGCGCCCGCCGCCGCCTATTGCGTCCTGTGAGCCTATGCCGCCCACGTTGTACTCGAAGGTGGTCTTGGTGTAGTAGTCCAGCCCGCGCACTAGCCTCGGGTTGATCACATAGCCCACTCCCAGCTTGTCAAGGAGTCGCCTCAGCCCGTCAAAATGCGCGCTGCACTCAGGGCAAAGCTGACCGAATATGGTGGGCGGCTCAGGCAGAGCAGCCCGGCATTCCTCAGACTTGCAGTCGAGCAACCGGAGGGGATTGCGGTCATAACGCGACTTACATGACGGGCACAGCCTGCCAAGCACAGGCGCATAGGCTTCCTGCAGTCGCTGACGGTAGGCAGGCTTGCATGAAGGGCACCCAATGGAATTGAGGTTGACCACTACGTCCTGAATACCCATGGCACGGAAGATCTCCAGCGGCACGGCAATAACCTCAGCGTCGGCCTCCGGGCCGGCGGCGCCCATGACCTCCATTCCGAACTGGTGGAACTGCCGATACCGTCCTGCCTGCGGGCGCTCATACCGGAACATGGGACCCATGTAGTACAGCTTGGCCGGCAAAGCCCGACTGGCCAGCCCGTGCTCGACGAAAGCCCGCACCGCCGGCGCCGTGCCCTCGGGCCTCAATGTGATGAGTCGCCCGCCTCTGTCTTTGAAAGTGTACATTTCCTTTTCGACTATGTCGGTGGTGGACCCCACGCCCCGCTCGAAAAGCTCTGTGTGCTCGAACATGGGCGTACGTATCTCCCTGTATCCACACTTCTCGAAGGTCTCTCTTACCAGGCCCTCGACGAACTGCCACAGCCCGGCGTCGTCCGGCATTATGTCGAAAGTACCCCTCGGCGCAACTATCCCCACGGCAAACACCCTCCTGCGATCCTCATGGCCCGACCCTGGGCCATTGGCTATGGAAACGGGCGAGCCCAAGCCCGCCCGCACATGACCTCCATTGACTTGCCGGCTGTGAGCCGGCAATCCGCGTCGCCTATTCCTGCGAGTTCCCCGTGTCGTTCGCGGCCTCGGGCTCAGCGACCTCAGACTCAGCGGCCTCCTGCTGAGACTGGTAGCGCTCGATCAGCGCCTTCTGCAACGCGTCGATCCTTTCCGTCTGGGCCTGGACGTCTTCCTCCAACCCCATCTCCTCAAACGCATCCAGGATCAGGCTGTGCGCGAATAGGTCCTCGCCGGCTACCTCCGCCGCCCGCCGGTACACCTCAGCCGCCGCGTCGGTTTCACCGGCATCCTTAAGGCTGTCGGCCTGGGCTATCAAGATGAACCGGTCATCTGCTCTGAGCTTTACCGCTTTTTCGAAGGCGGCCTTCGAGTCATCGCCCTTACCTGCGGCCGCCAGCGCTCTGCCCAGTGCAACCTGTAGATACGGATCCTCAGGCGACTGCTTGATGGCCTTCCTGTACAGCTTCACTGCCTCATCGAATTTCTCATCCTGCATCGCCCGGTATGCCAGCACCTGCGAGTCAGTGATCTTGATCTTAGCCTTCTCGTGCAGCTCGGCAAGCAAGCTGTCGCGCGCTTCCTTTTCCTTGCGCGCGCGCACGAGCTTCTCAATGCTCTCGCGGGCCTCGTCCAACGTGAGCTTGGGATTGGTCTTCTGGGCGCGCTCGAACTCGGCGTTCACATCGTCTTCAGTGACCTCGACCGGCTTTGCATAGAGCGGATACTTGTCGATGAGCTGACGCTTTCCAAGCTCCTCTTTGTAGGTCTTTGGAGTGTAGGCCCAACCGGCCATGGCCTGGATGAACTCCTGCTCGTTCTTGAAGTAGGCCAATTCCGCCTTGTAGGCTGCCTCCACCTGGTCTTGGTCGGGCTTGAGGCCCGCCGACTTGGCGGCGTCGAGTATGACAGCCTGCTCAATGAGGCTATCCAATGCCTGTGAACGGAGAGCATCTAAGTCCTCCGCCTTCAGCCCTCCGAATGAAGTACGGTAGTAGTACAGCTTGTAGAACTCGCGGCTCAGGTCGAGGGCGGATACGCGCTCGCGGTTGACCTTGGCCACTGTAAGGCGGGCAGCCGCGCCGCCGGGACTGGAACCGGTAAAGAGCATAGGGATGATCATTCCGAGCGCCAGAAGACCCGCGATTACGGCCACAAACACGCCCATACGTTTACGCATACCTGATATCAACGCAATACCCTCCCAGCTGACCTGTGTAACCCACGTCATTGTAACCTACAGAATTGCCCAGTGTCAACGCGAATGAGATCTCCCGTGCCAGGCCATTTCCGCCGCTATAGTAGTGTCGGGCCCGTGACCCGGGTACACCTTAGTGCGCTGGTCCAGGCTGAAGAGCACTCGATAAATAGAATCGAAAAGCGCGGCCTCGTCGCCTCCGGTGAAGTCGGTGCGCCCCACACCCATCTTGAACAAGGTATCACCGGAAAACACGGCCAGGTCGCCCTCGAGCCACAAGCTGATACCGCCGGGGGTGTGGCCCGGCGTTGCGAGCACGTGGAACTCCACGTCGCCCACCAAGAGCCGGTCGCCGTCGGCCAGAACTTCGTCCGCGTCAAGCTTGTCCCCTTCGCCGCCCGATCGGGCCAACACACGGAACATGTCGTCGGGATACGCCAGCATGTGCGAATCCTCGGCCCCGACATACACACGGGCGCCCGTCAGCCTGCGCAACGCGCCGTTGGCCCCGATATGGTCAGGGTGACCGTGGGTATTGATGATCGCCCCGCACATCAGGCCGTTCTGTTCCAGCCGCCCGGCTATCCGCGCCGGATGCGCCGCCGGGTCAATCACTGCCGCAACATTCGACCCATCCCGCCAAACTACGTAGCAGTTCGTCGAAAGTGGGCCCACTGGGATCTTGTCTACTCGAAGAGCACGCATTTCCACCACTGGCCGGCAGCCTCCTGTCCAAGCATGGCCTAGTCGCCCAGGCCTAGTCGTCCTACGCCGATTGCTTCGGCTCAAAAAGACTTCGAACTATCCAGCATGATTGTCACAGGGCCGTGATTGACCAGGCTCACGTCCATATCCGCCCTGAATACGCCTGTCTCCACACAGACCCCGAGCGCCCTCACGCCCTGAACGAACTGTTCATAAAGGGCGTTGGCCTGATCAGGCCCGGCCGCAGCGGTGAAACTGGGGCGACGCCCGCGTCGGCAGTCGCCAAACAGCGTGAACTGCGAAACCGCAAGAATGCTGCCGCCCACGTCCAGGCAGGACAGGTTCATCTTCCCATCGGAATCATCGAAAATCCTCAGGTTGGGGATCTTGTCCACCATATAGCGTACGTCCTCGGCGCCGTCGCCCTCGGCCACGCCCAGCAGCACCATCAGCCCCCGGCCTATGCGCCCCACCAGCTCGCCGCCTACACTCACCTGAGCGTTCTTCACTCGTTGCACAACAGCTCTCAGCTGAACCCACCACCCGTTCTCCTACTAGCTTGGCCTGGCCCGATGCACGTTTTGCACTCCCTGAAGCCGCTTGAGCCTGCCGATGACATTGTTCATGTGCGCCACGTCGTTTATCTCCACAGTCACATTGATGAGCGCCATTCGGTTTCGCAATGTCCTGGCATTCACTGCGCTCACATGCGCCTTCATCTCCAGCACCGCGTTCATGACCCCGCTGAGAAGTCCTGGACTGTCGCTGGCTTCCATCTCAATCTCCACAGGGTATGACGTGCTGTTGCCCATGTCCCAGCTCACGTCGACCTGCCTGCCTTCGTCATCTCGCATCATTGCCGAGACGTTGGGGCAGTCCTCCCTGTGCACCGAAACTCCACGTCCGCGGGTGATGTAGCCCACTATGTGATCGCCCGGCACCGGATTACAGCACCTCGCGAACCTGACCAGTACATTGTCAACCCCCCGAACCACCACTCCATGGGTGGACCTAGGCGGTCGCACAGCCCCCGCCAGCGGTCGCGCCGCCTCCTCAAACACCGACTCAGGGCCCTTCTCGGGCGCCTTCTCAGGAACCAGCTTGCCCACTACCATTGCAGCCGACAACTTGCCGTAGCCAATGGAAGCGAGCAGATCGTCGGCGCTTTGGTAGCTGAACTTGTGCGCCGCCTCGGCGAGGCGCTCCTCCTTGAGGTTGGCGTGCACCTCGTGGCCCATGCGCCGAAGATCCCGTTCGAGCATCTCCTTGCCTCGCTCGATCGATTCCTCGCGTCGCTGCTCCTTGAACCATTGCCTGATCTTGCCCTTGGCCTTGGAGGTCTTGGCGATGTTGAGCCAGTCGCGGCTGGGCCCGGTCTGCGCCTTGTTGGTCACAATCTCCACGATGTCGCCTGTAGCGAGCGGCGTTCCTAGCGGGACCATCCTGCCGTTCACCCTCGCGCCCATACATCTGTTGCCGATGTCGGTGTGGACTGCGTAGGCGAAGTCTATCGGGGTAGACCCTGCCGGAAGCGTCTTTACATCACCCTTCGGGGTGAACACGTACACCTCGTCTGAGAACAGGTCGACCTTGAGCGTTTCAACAAACTCGGTACCATTGTGCGTCTCTTTCTGCCAGTCGAGGATCTGGCGCAGCCAGGTGATCTTGTCTTCAAAATCGCCGCCCCCGGCGCCGCCTTCCTTGTAGCGCCAATGGGCCGCGATGCCGTATTCTGCCGTGCGGTGCATCTCCCACGTTCGGATCTGTATCTCCAGCGGCTCGCCGCGCGGCCCGATGACCGTAGTGTGCAGCGACTGGTACATGTTCGACTTGGGCATGGCCACGTAGTCCTTGAACCGCCCCGGGATTGGCTTCCATATGCTGTGAACCGCCCCGAGCACTGCGTAGCACTCGCGCAGCGTACCCACAATCACTCGCAGCCCCATCAGGTCCCATATCTCGCTAAAATCCTTGCCTTGTTTGGTCATTTTCTGGTAGATGCTGTAGAAGTGCTTGGGGCGGCCCTGGACCTCGGCTGGGACTCCGATCTCCTCAAGGGCCGCGGATAGGGTCTGCCGGGCCTCTTCTATGTGCCCTTCCCGCTCTTGCCGCTTAGTAGCTACCTTCTCAACCAGCTCATAGTAAGCGCCGGGTTCCAGATACCGTAGAGCTAGATCCTCGAGTTCCCACTTGATCCTCCACATGCCCAACCTGTGCGCAAGCGGAGCGTATATCTCCACAGTCTCGCCGGCTACGCGCTTCTGCTTGTCCAGCTGGCACTCTCTCAGAGTGCGCATGTTGTGAAGCCTGTCCGCCAGCTTGATCAGGATGACCCGGATATCCTTAGCCATCGCCACGAACATCTTGCGCAGGCTCTCGGCCTGTTGCTCCTCGCGGGTCTTGAAGTCCATCCGCGAAAGCTTGGTAACGCCGTCTACCAGCCCGGCCACTTCTGGGCCAAACACTTGAGCCAATTCCTCGTAGTGCTTGCCCGTGTCCTCCACAACATCATGGAGTAGGCCGGCTGCGATGGTATTGGGATCGAGATCCATGTCGGCCAGAATGAAAGCTACGGCAGCCGGGTGGTCGAAGTATGGTTCGCCTGATTCGCGAATCTGCCCACTATGTGCCTGCTCGGCATAGTTCCAGGCGCGCTCGACAATGCTGACGTCAACATCGGGCCTTGCGGCCCTGACCCGTTCGATCAGCTTGGCCAACGTGCGATCAGATCTCCTGAGCCCCACCCTTCCGCCCTCCCTTCACTCAGTCAGCGCTCAGCCAACATTTGACCGCCTTATGTCCTTCAGGTTCATCTCCGCATATGTCCTTCCGTTCCACTCATTCACATCCAGCGAGTAGGCCACGTCTACTTCAGCCGAGTTTCGGGCAATGTCCGAGTAGCGCTGGGTCATCCTGAAACCTATCGCGCTCACCACGGCGTCGCCCCGACCCAGCTTGAGTTTGAGGTGCCTGCCGTCTGCACCCACACTCCGCTGTTCGAGCACGAGCATGTTACGGGTCACAAACACGGGGCTCGGATTTCCCAGGCCATGCGGCTCCAACGCCACGAGCTCACGCGCCAGAGTATCTGAAATCTCCGCCTCCATCAGTTCCTCGTCAAAGCGCAGCCTGGGAATGAGATCCTCCTCCGATAGCCGCTCGTGCCCTATCCTGTTCATGCGCTCCCTGAACGCCTCGAGATCCTCCTCTCGTATGGATAAGCCCGCTGCCTGCGCATGCCCGCCGTACTTCAGCAGCAGGTCAGAACATTCCGTCAAGGCAGAGAAGAGGTTGAACCCGGGGATACTCCGGGCAGACCCGCGTCCTACATCGCCCTCGAACGCCACCAGCACGGTGGGCCTGTAGGTCATCTCGGCAATCTTGGATGCCACTATACCTATCACGCCGCTGTGCCAGGCGTCCGAACCGAGCACGATAGCTCGAGTAGATTGAGTGTTCATCTTGCTGACCGGTTCCCACACCTGCCGGAGGATCTCAAGCTCGATCTCCTGCCGCTTTCGGTTCTCCTCGTCCAGCATAGCAGCGAGTTCCGACGCCTCTTGCCGCGAGTCGGTGAGGAAGAGCTTGGCGCCGAGGCTAGCGTCGCCCAGGCGGCCTGCTGCATTCACCCTGGGCCCCAACGTAAAGCTGACGTTACCGGCCTTGATGTCGCGACCGGTGAGCCCGGCCACGTCCAACAGGCTCTGAATGCCAAGGTTCGACGAACGCCCCATCATCGCGAGGCCCAACTTGGCAATGATCCTATTCTCATCGAGCAGCGGCACGACGTCCGCTATCGTGCCCAGGGCCACCAGGTCGAGGTAGCCATGGGGGTCGGCCGCGCCGTCGGGCCTGCCGGCGAAGCGCCAGAAAGCTTGGCATAGCTTGAATGCCACTCCCACCCCGGCAAGTTCTTTGAAAGGATAATCGGAGCCCGGGCGCTTGGGGTTGACCACGGCAGCGCACCGGGGCACGCTTGCGCCGGCCTCATGATGATCCGTAATAATCAGATCTACGCCGCAGGACTGGGCTGCCTCTGCTTCGTCGAAGGCGCCGATTCCGCAATCGGCGGTGATAAGGAGTTCTACTCCGTCTTCCGCCGCCTTTTCAATCGCCTCAATGCTCAGGCCGTACCCTTCGATCAGACGGTTAGGGATATAGTAATCCACATCTGCGCCGAACGCGCGGAGCACCGACACCACAAGAGACACAGACGATATGCCGTCCACATCGTAGTCCCCGTATACTCTGATCTTCTCGCCCCGGCGAACCGCGTCCAGCAGCCGTCCGGCAGCGGCCTGCATATCGGGGAGCGCGAATGGGTCATGCATGTTGGCGATATCCGGCGCAAGAAAGAGCCTGGCACTCCTCTCATCCACAATGCCTCTGTTTGCGAGGACCTTGGCCATGCCCAGTGAGATGCTGCAACGTGTGGACAATTCTGCAGCGACTCGCGGGTCTGCCGCGACTCGCTCCCACGTTCTCCTCTTCAGCGACATCCATTCTCCACCTTAATCAAAAACAATTCGACTCGACGGCTGTTTGCCCTTCAGCCGCCGTCATGCAGTCATACACTCATAGTATCATGTTTGCACCCTGCTGCGCTCGTCCTTCACGAGTTTCGCCAGTACATCACGGTCGAACTCGTCTACGATATAAAGTGTGCCGCGGGCAATCTCAGTGAGCCGGCGGAGGAAGCCCTTGTTTGGAGCAAGACCGATGCACGTAAAAGGTATGTTGTTCTGGGCGATGTGCTCTGCCGCCGTGAGAGCGTCTCGTGCGGGGTCGCCGGTCCACTGGTTCATCGTGGGTATCCCGTCCGTCAATAGCACCAGCATGGCCGGAGCATTATGCCTCACTCCCAGAAGTCGCACAGCCTCCACGATGCCTGCAGCCAGAGGGGTGAGCCCGGCCGGCCTCACTCCCGACAGGCCATGCTCCAAAGCCCGGTGTGAACGGGCTCGTATGACGTGAGGCGTAACGTTGCGGTCCTGGAACGTCAACACACTCACGCGGTCGCGGCATGTGAGAAACATATACCTGGCCAGGTGCTTTGCGGCCTGAATGCGCTTTCCCGCCATGCTGGCGCTGGCATCGATCAGTAGGCACACATCCACCCTAACCCGTCTGCGCGCCTGTTCAATCCGGACGTCGCACAGCTCAATGGGCCCCCGCCGCCCCTGCTGCGAACAGCGAACAGCCCACTGACCGATGGTGCCGGGCACTGATATCGCGCCCCTGAAATCGGCCTCCTCAGCCGACATGATGGCGCGCGACTCTCTCACAGATGCGCCCCGGGTTCTGCCCCGCGTGAAGTCGCTCTTATCGAGGGGAACGGCGCGTGCGCGCCCGCTCCGCCGGATCACCTTCCGCATCTGCGTCTCCATCTCGCGCGCAAACCGCCGGAGAAAGGCAGCCATCTGCCTTCCTTTGTCGGTGAGCGCCAGGCAGGCGCCATCGCCGCTCAGTATCTCCAGCGCGCGCAGGCGGGCGAGCATCGCTTCGGCATCCCCATACTCACGTTCGAGCAGGGCATAGGGATTCTCCCGCCGGCGTGCCGCGGCCACACACTCCAGAAAGCCGGCCAGGCTCGACACAGACCCAAAATCGGCTGCCGCGTCGAGCGCGTCCTTCATCATGGCGCAGTCGTCGGCAGGATTGGCCGGCGGAGCATGCTCCTGCAAGAGCGAGTCGGTGGAGCACGAATAGGGGGACAGATCGACCGGAGTTCCTCCGGGGTTCCTATCATTCACGATCCGGTCCAGCCGCCTCAGTTCGACCCCCTGCCACTGTATTACCTGCTCCGCATTGCGCACTAGGTAGTAGAGCAACCCCGAATCCTCACGCGGCATGAGCACGGCTAGGTGCACGTGCCCTCTGTGGGCCATCTGAAGAGACGGTTTTCGGCCGTACTTAAGGCTGCCTGTTACCCTGCCACCGCCCGTAGCAGTCTGAACGTCAATGAAGTCGGCGAACGCGGCTGAGAACCGCCCGCTCGGGCATGTTTCCCGCGAGAACTCCTCAGCGGCTCGCCTGGATGCCTGGGCAATCGCGTAATGGTTGACATCAGCCAACGAATGGAAGATATCGATATGCACTATCTCATCGGCGAGGCTACGACGGTAGAAGACTTGCCCGGCATCTGCCGCGCACTTCACCTGGGCTTCATCCGGATGAGTGGGATCGATTACATGCACTCGGCGCGAGATCAGAGCCGTCTCGCCTACTCGCACTCCAAGCCCGCGATCGAGCCGGTCGTTGACTTCGGCGGCGAACGCCGCAAGCTCGTCCGGCCTCAAACCAGGTCTTCCTCGGCAAAGACGACTTTGGGCCCCACCTGGGTGATCGGCCGGGCAATGCTGGAAGGGCAAACCTCACTGACCGTGCTCTCCGGTGCGCGCCCGGAGTTCATTCTGGCGCCGGCCCCGGCCCCGACCCCGCCGGCGTAACCACCGTCAGGGCCGCCCGCTGGATTGGCGTCCGGATCGCCCGCCCCCTGCGGGCCGAGCGGGCCTGCGCATTCCCGCCCGCGCGAGCCGCCGTGCTGCTCAGCACGCACGTGCTCAAAGAGCCTTTGCAATACGCTTCGAAGTCCCGTCCCCACATGCGCAGAGCCATCATCCATATCATCGTCGCCGCCATCGCCGCCCGGGCCACGGTCGCGGAGGCAGTCGCGGTCGATCCGGTCCGGGCCGCCATCACGGCCCTGCCGCATCGACTCCATCCCCTGTAAGTCGTCCCGCCCAGGCATTCCCCCGCATCCAGGCATGATGGCGCCGACGCTTCTGCCATGAACAGACTTCTCCTGCATAGCATCGACGTACCTTAGGATGTTGGCAAGGGCGGCAACCTCTACGCGGTGGCGCAGCGCCATGGCGAGTACCGCCCTGAGGTCCTCGATTGCTGCGCGGCTCCTGCCGGCTAGGGCAGCCCTGCAGCGCGCAGCTGTCCTGGCGGCCTCCATTGCACGGATGCTTTCGATGTCGAAATCCACGTAGATAGTGGCAAGCAGTTCCACCATCTCATCGGGAAACAGCACCCGCGGCGCAAGCAGCGCGGCGGCGGCCATGCGCCCCGGCCAACAGCCGGACGTCGGGATCGCCGGCTCTGTGCGCGGGGCGTCGAAGTCGTCGTACTCCAAGATCCTGCGAATCATTCCGGGTTCACAGGCCCGCCCCATTTCAACCGATAGATCGAACCGGTCCGATAGCTGACGCCGAACATCCTCAAGCGGGCCGGGGTCTTCATCCGGGTTAGACGCCGCCCACACGCCCGTCTCCAGCGGGAGCGACACCACGGGCAGGCCGGCTTCCTCTATCTGCACCCTGCCGGGCTTGGTGCCCATGGTGTCAAGGAGCACGTCCGTCAGCTCAGGCGAGGTATCCGCAAGCCTGTTGATCTCATCGATGAAGATGATTCCCCGGTTCGCCCGGGGTATGGTGCCCAGAAGCAGCGCAGCCTGCGGATCGCTGGGGTTGACCACACGCGCCAGATCAATGCTGCCCACGACCGTTCCCAGCCTGGCTGAGTGGGAAATCTCCAGGTAAGGCATGGGCACGAATTCCGAGCCGATCTCGCGCAATCGGGCGGGCGATGCGCCTCGGTGATCAGGGCAGTGGGGCGCCCATGGTCTGCAGTTATGATCACACCCGGCTATTCTCTCGATCATGGGCAGGATGCCTGCTGCGGCCCGCATGATGGTGGTCTT
Organism: Bacillota bacterium; assembly: GCA_019136685.1. Lineage (GTDB taxonomy): Bacteria > Bacillota > DTU025 > DTU025 > DTU025 > UBA5389. The sequence goes on from JAGVTS010000200.1 coordinate 13,479, forward strand.
GCCGGTTCCCCTGACCCCCTCGGCGTGCACATGCACCGGACGCCCTGCCAGAGTAGATACGATGGATATCTCGATTGCAGCAAACAGCGCTGAGTTGCCTTCGTGTTTCACGAGGCTCTCATACGACCGCAAAACAAACCCCTCCGCATCGGTGCAGTGTCCAGAGTAGTATTGCACCGCGCGGAGGGTTTGATTCTGCTAGCTGGGGCTTTGCTCACGTCGCGCGCCTACAGAAGGCAGGCGCCGTTTATCTCCAGCTTGAACTCGCACCCAAGAACTGAAGCTGCCTTTCTGCACATGGTCATGCGGCTCAGGAAGATCTCAAAGTACTCCATTACCGGGCAGATACCGATGTCGATGGTCAGCGTGAGCGTGATCACCCGTTTTTCGGCATCCACATCCAGAAAAGACCGCTCAGCTGCGTAGGACACCCTGTCGTGAATATCCATGGTAGGGATGTCCTTTTTTCGGACACGGGTACGGTGCACATCGCTCTTGTCGGCGAGTATCACAGCCGCCGACACCTCGTTCACAGGATGCCCATATTCCTCCTCATGGTTTCCAACGGCCGCCATCACCAGCGCAATCTCGGCCGGATCCATTCCCATACGTGAGAGAATCGACATGGCCATCAGAGCACTGCTCTGCCCGTGATGGTCGCGGGACACCACGTTCCCGATGTCGTGCAGGTAGCCGGCGATGCCCGCAAGCTCGGCGGAGCGAATGGGATACCCCAGCCGGTTCAGGACATTGTGAGCTATGTTGGACACCAAACCCACATGCCGGAAACCGTGCTCCGTGTATCCCATTGCCTCCAGATTCTGACTAGCCCTTCTGATGAACGCATCCACTTCCGGGTCCTGCTTGACTTGCTTTAGGCTTATCAACGCTACGCTTTCCTCCGTGTACGATCTCTCATGCCGCGGCCCATAGGGAATCCTACATGTAGTCGAAAGAGAACTGATCCACTGGGCCGAATGGTATGAACAATGTCCACTCGATGCTCTTCCACTGCTTGCCCTGGAATGTCGGATCGGAAGCCCAGAACGGGAATATCGCGTACGTGCGCATGGACGCCCCCCGGGCCAGAGGCGTCTCCGGCACCAGTGCCGGCGTGGCCGCGAAGTACTTCTGGCGTACGCTCCCATCCCCGGCTACAACGTAGAACGCCTCGAGAGACGGGTACACGTAGCACGTCTCCGGGCCGCTGACATTTTCGATCAGAAGGTCGATCTTGACTTCGGGCGGCGCCTCGAGCAGCCCGATCACACTCACGCGCACTCCAGATATCTCCTGAGACCGCGAAAAGAGGCCTTTCCTGTAGGAAAGCGACACCCACTCCGCACCCATCATGCGGTCGTCCACAACCTTGAAGGCGCCGCCAATCTCCCGAAGTTTCAGGTATCTCAGACGCGTCTGACCATCCTTGTTGATGAAGTACACCTTGGCGCGGATGCTCTCGCCCATGGCGGCCGACTCAACCCTCGTTATGGACTGGATGCCGTCGGTTTGGCCCGCGCGCGCTCCAACATACTCCACCCATGAAAGAGCCGCCTCGGCTGAGATCTCCCTGAGGCGCTTCCAATCGCCTCTCTGAAACGCCGTCACAAACTCGCCGGCCACCTGTTCGGCCTGCGACAGCCCGGTCCCAGAGGAGGTTGCGATGCCCAAAGGCGAAATCGCAAGCAAGATCACGACGGCCAGCGAAGCCACCGCCCATCTGGCCCTGTGACATCCTGTATTGTGCATATGTAACCCTCCTGCGAACGTACGGCCAGGCAACTTTGCCCTGCTGCCTGGTCCTTCTCTTTGGGCTAGCTGTCCTTTCCGATTACTTCCTGCACAGCCCATTTCGCGAAACGGATGATAACCTTCTCGCCCTGATCAGCCACATTGACAAGTAGCGCGTCATCTTTGATATCGATGATCTCGCCGTACACGCCTCCGATGGACACGATTCTGTTGCCCTTACGTAGCCCCGCCATCATCTCTTCGCGTTTCTTCTGTTGAGTCTTCTGGGGCCTCAACACCATGAAGTACAGAACCCCCATAAGCACCACGAACGGGAGCAACGCGCCGATGAGGCTCTGACCAGACGCAGCTCCAGGAGCCGCTGCAGCCGCTATTGCCATAAAACTACTCCTCCATTTCCCATCCGGCTTTAGTCCGAGTTGCCTAGTTATTATACCAGACCCGCCACGTTTCCTTCCGGTACTCATCAAAACTTCCGTCTATGATCGATTCGCGCATCTCCTCCATCATCCGGACCAAGTGCCTCAAGTTGTGAATAGATGTGAGGCGGATCCCCAGAACTTCGCCCGCCTTCAACAGGTGCCTGATATAAGCCCTGGTGAAGTTCTGGCACGCGTAGCAGTCACACCCCGGGTCAAGCGGACGGAAGTCCTCTGCGTACGCCGCATCCCGCACGATGATCCTGCCTTTACGCGTGAACACGGTCCCGTTTCGGGCGATCCTGGTGGGCAGGACACAGTCAAACATGTCAATCCCGCGCGCCACTCCCTCAAGCAACGCGTCGGGCGAACCGACGCCCATCAGGTAGCGGGGTTTGTCCTCAGGCAGGCAGGGTATGGTCTCATCCAGCATGGCATACATCACATCCTTTGGCTCTCCCACCGACAGCCCACCAATGCCGTAGCCCGGAAAGCCCAGCGAGACCATGTCCGCAGCGGACTTGCGCCGAAGATCGGCATATACCGACCCCTGCACTATCCCGAACAGCGCTTGCCTGCCCCCGTCGTGCGCCGCAAGGCACCGCTCCGCCCAGCGAGCCGTCATCGCCGCCGACTCGCGCGCATACTCATGGTCGCACGGATATGGAGCGCACTCATCGAAGCACATGGCGATGTCGGCGCCTATGGCCATCTGTATCTCCATCACACGCTCAGGAGTGAACAGGTGCTTCGATCCGTCAATGTGCGAACGGAACTGGACTCCCCGCTCAGTAATCTTGCGGAGCGGCCCCAGCGAAAACACCTGGTAGCCACCGCTGTCGGTCAGAGTCGCCCGGTTCCACGACATGAACCGATGGAGCCCGCCGCCCCGCTCGATCAGGTCATGCCCCGGCCTAAGGTAAAGATGGTAGGTGTTGCCGAGTATTATCTTGGCTCCGAGAGCCTCGAGCTCATCAGGAGAGACCGTCTTGACCGAGGCCTGAGTGCCCACAGGCATGAACACCGGCGTCGGGATACTCCCATGCGGCGTGTGGAGCACACCCGCTCTGGCTCGCCCGTCGCGAGATCGACTCACTACTTCCAAGGTCACTGTCGAAACTCCTATCACCCCTGTTATCCCCGGCAATGCCGCTACAGAATGAGCATCGCATCGCCAAAAGAGAAGAACCTGTATTCCTCCTGCACTGCCTTGCGGTACGCGTCAAGCACGAAATCACGGCCTGCAAAGGCCGACACCATCATGATCAGAGTCGACTTGGGCAGGTGGAAATTGGTGACCATCGCGTCCGTGGCGCGGAATGTGTAACCGGGATATATGAAAATGCTGGTCCAGCCCGTGCCGGGCATCACCCGACCGTCTGCGCCCGCTGAGCTTTCCAAAGTGCGCACAGTAGTGGTACCCACCGCAACCACCCGCCCTCCGGCCGCGCGGGCGGAGTTGATGGCCTCGGCAGTCTGCTCCGACACTTCGTAGTGCTCGGAATGCATCACGTGCTCCTCGACCTGCTCCGTCTTGACAGGCCGGAATGTTCCGAGGCCCACATGCAGCGTGACCCGAGCAATCGTCACCCCCGCACGCTCGATTCGTCGGAGCAAGTCGGGGGTGAAATGAAGCCCCGCGGTGGGAGCGGCAGCCGATCCGCGCTCCCGGGCATACACCGTCTGGTAGCGCTCAGGCCGGTCCAGACGGCTCTTGATGTAGTGGGGCACAGGCATCTCCCCAACGGCATCTACCAGGGAGTCCACGTCCGTGCCTTCCTCCGCGCGAAGCTCAAGCACGCGTCCGCCGTACTCCGTCTTGCTGAGCACGTGCCCGACCATGCGCCCTCCCGCAAACGTGAGGGTCTGGCCGACCTGAGCCCGGCGACCCGGCCTGGCCAGGCACTCCCACACATCCCCGCCCCTCGGAGTAAGCAGGAGTATTTCCACCTTGCCACCGGTAGGCCGCGTGGCAGCGAGGCGCGCCGGGATGACCCGCGTATCGTTCAGCACCAATACGTCGCCGGGCCTCAGGTATTCAGGGAGGTCTCGGAAATGCCTGTGCTCTGCTCGATGTTCGCTTCGCGTCAGTACCATGAGGCGCGAAGCATCCCGCGCGGCTAAGGGAACCTGAGCGATGAGCTCCTCAGGCAGTTCGTAATCGAAGTCATCAACGCGCATATGCGAATCCTTTCCCGATAGAGGCGTCTAGTGCTCGCCAAATCCCAGTCTATCCAGCATAGACTCATCGTCGCGCCACCGGCGCCGCACTTTCACCCATAGCTGCAAGTTCACTTGCGACCCCAAGAGCTTTTCAATCTCTGACCTGGCCATCACGCCCGCCTGCTTGAGCACGCGCCCGCCGGCGCCAATTACGATCCCTTTGTGCGATTCCCGCTCCACCAGCACCCGAGCGTCGATATCCACGATGTCGCGATCTTCGCGCCGCGCCATCCTTTCGATGACCACAGCCACTGAGTGCGGAACTTCCTCGCGCGTTAGGTGCAGCAATTTCTCGCGAACCAGTTCCGCCGCGAGGAACTCCTCCGGCCTGTCCACCACCACATCGGGCGGGTAGTACATGGGCCCGTCGGGCATTGCCGACGCGATCTCGGAAGCCAGGCCCTCCAGGTTCTGCCCTGTAGCGGCCGACACCAGCCGCACGCGCTCGAAGTGCGCCAGCCGCCTCGATCTGGCCTCGGCCTCCGCCAGCTGCTCCGGACGGACAGCATCGATTTTGTTGACCAGAAGCCATGCGGGCGTGTTTACTTCGGCGATGTAAGACGCCACGGTTTCGTCTTCAGGCCGCCCACTCGATGTCGCGTCGGCCACGAAGATGATGAGATCCACCTCCGCCATGGCGGACCGGGCCGTTCGAACTAGGCGGTCACCGAGATTGTGACGGGCTCTGTGTATTCCGGGAGTGTCGAGGAATACCACTTGAGCGTCGGGCAGGTTGGCGATTGCCGCAATCTTGTTGCGGGTGGTTTGGGGCTTGTCGGATACAATCGACACCTTCGCCCCGACAAGGCTGTTGATGAGAGACGACTTGCCCACGTTGGGCTTTCCGACGACGGCTACGAATCCAGACTTCACAGGCTCAAATCCTCCGGTTGGAATGCATTGGGCAGCAGATCGCGTACTCTCATCGTAATCGAGGCGCCAGCTTCGCCCACCATGGTCACCGGCGTGTCAAGGCCGAATTCCGACATGAACTGCCGGCATATCCCACATGGGCTCACCGGCTGCGGCGCACTGGCACATACTACCACATGGTCGAATTGTCGCTCCCCCTCGGATATGGCCTTCACAAAGGCAGTGCGTTCGGCGCAGATCGTGGCGCCATATGAAGCGTTCTCCACGTTACACCCGGTGAAGATGCGGCCGCTCCTGCCCAAGATCGCCGCGCCCACCCGAAATCCGGAGTAGGGGACATAAGCCCTCTCGCGGGCCTCCCGAGCTGCCTGGACTAGCTCATCGGGAACGCCCTCATCTGTGTTGCCCAATTCTACAAACCTCCTCTGGCGTATGCGCTAAGGTGGACGAGGGACTCGCGCCGAGTCTCAATGCGCTTTCCTGTCTGCGAGAATCTAGCCGACACCGGCCTGAGCGCCCGCTCCAGCGCCGCAGGATTGCCCACAGCGTTGATGTGTATAGGGTTGACTGCGACGGGGCGCTGGTTCACCAGGACTATCGGTCCTATACACCTCACTGACGACGTCGCCACCACTCGCTCCCCGCCCACCTGCGCGCCCAGGGCGCCGGCGGCAAAGAGCGAATCAAGTATCTCCAGCACGTCCTTCTGGTGGACTATCTCGTCCCATGCATACCCCGACGGCGCGTCGTACGCCATCACTACCACACCAGGGCCTTCCATCTCAGAAAGCCCCGCGTCTTGCCGGGCCTGAGCCATGGATGCGCGCAGCGAATCGATCTCGCGTGCTAGGGCCCCTGCCTGCACCACGGGATCGCCTGCCTCAAACGACACGCCCGATGCATCCACAGTGAGCTCAATGGTCTCGGGCGACCTCGCGATGATGGGGTCCTTGGAAATATCCTGCACGGTGGCGCGGGATAGGGCGCTCCGTCGATCCTGCACAGAGGAATGGGTGCCGTGAGGCGTGATGAGGATATATGCCTCAGCCCCCTTATAGCTTCGTACGCGCGCGTCTTCC
>JAGVTS010000094.1 GCA_019136685.1 Bacillota bacterium
GTCTGCGGCGGCGAACGCCGAGAACAACCTGGATCTGACGAGAGACGACCTCTACATTGCCCAGGCATTTGTGGACGCAGGCCCTACGCTCAAGAGGGTACTGCCCAGGATGCGGGGCATGGCCGACAGAGTACTGAAGCGCACGAGCCACATCACGGTCGTCGTCAGAGAGAGGGAGGGTTAGGGCGTGGGGCAGAAGGTCAATCCTATTGGCTTGAGGCTTGGGATAAATCGTACGTGGGATTCCACGTGGTACGCTGACAAGAAGAAATACGCCGAGCTTCTGCACGAAGACTTGAAGCTCAGGAAGTACATCAAGAATAGGCTGTACTCCGCGGGCATATCTAGGGTCCAGATTGAGCGAGCTGCCAACAGAGTACGTGTAACCATTCACACTGCACGGCCCGGCATGGTCATCGGACGAGGCGGCGCCGAGGCGGAGTCGCTCCGTCGCGACCTTGAGAAGATGACCGGCAAGCAGGTGTCGGTGAACATCCTCGAGGTGAAGCACCCCGAAACAGACGCGCAGCTCATCGCGGAGAATGTCGCGAGCCAGCTCGAAAGGAGAATATCCTTCAGGCGGGCCATGAAACAGGCGATGATGCGCGCTGAAAGGCTAGGAGCGCAGGGCATCCGGATGAGAACCAGCGGACGTCTGGGAGGCGCTGAGATTGCGCGCACGGAAGGGTACAGCTCCGGAAAGCTCCCTCTTCATACTCTCAGGGCCGCCATCGACTACGGCTTCACCGAGGCCAAGACGACCTACGGGAAACTGGGAGTTAAGGTCTGGGTGTATAAGGGCGATGTTCTCCCATCTAGGGCCGGCAGAGTTCGGCGGGAGGGAGGGGCTCAGTAGATGTTGATGCCCAAGAAGGTCAAGTACCGAAAGCAGCAAAGAGGTCGGATGAAGGGCATCGCTACGCGCGGCAATGAGCTGTCCTTGGGCGAATTCGGCTTGCAGGCGCTCGAACCGGGCTGGGTGACCTCCCGGCAGATAGAGGCGGCGCGTATCGCGATGACGCGATACACCAAGCGCGGCGGCAATGTGTGGATCAGGATATTCCCTGACAAGCCGGTTACCAAGAAACCTGCGGAAACCCGTATGGGCAGCGGAAAAGGCGCGCCCGAGTATTGGGTGTCGGTGGTCAAGCCGGGCAGGATCATGTTCGAGATCGGCGGCATCCCTGAAGACGTCGCGCGCGAGGCCCTGAGGCTGGCCGGGCATAAGCTGCCCATCAGGACCAAGTTCATCTCCAAGGAAGAAGCGGGTGGTGAAGCCGATGAAGGCTAAGGAGCTCAAGAAGATGTCGCCTGAGGAGCTTGATCGGAGGCTCGTAGGCCTCAAGGAGGAACTCTTCAACCTCAGGTTTCAGCTCGCCACGAATCAGCTCGAGAACCCGCACAGAATAACCGATGTCAAGCACGACATCGCTAGGGTCAAGACTGTGATAAGGGAGCGCGAGCTAGGCGCCGTAAGGCGATAGAGAGGAGGCCAGGTTATGGAAAGCGCGAGAACCCAGCGCAAGGAGAGGTTGGGCGTCGTCGTGAGCGATGGGATGGACAAGACTCGCGTGGTCGCCCTTGAGCGCACCTTCAAGGACACCCGTTACGGGAAGACCGTAAGGCGCACGAGCAAGGTGAAGATCCACGACGAGAAGAACGAGAGCAGGCTCGGCGACAAGGTTCGCATCATGGAGACCCGGCCTATCTCACGCGACAAGCGCTGGCGGCTTGTGGAGATAGTGCAGAAGGCCAAGTAAACGGGGCCCCGAGCGAAAGGAGGAACACTCTGTGATTCAGCCTCAGACTATGCTCAACGTGGCTGACAATACAGGCGCCAAGAAGGTCATGTGCTTTCGAGTGCTTGGCGGCAGCGGGAGGCGCTACGCTAACGTAGGCGACATCATTATCGCCACAGTCAAAGAGGCTACGCCCGGAGGCGTTGTTAAGAAGGGCGAAATCGTCAGAGCTGTCGTCGTGCGGACCAGTAAGGAGCTGAGGCGGCCGGACGGCTCGTACATCAGGTTTGACGAGAACGCTGCGGTCATAATCGACGCGCAGAACAACCCGAGGGGAACCCGAATCTTTGGGCCCGTGGCGCGCGAGCTCAGAGACCGCAGCTTCATGAAGATCATCTCACTCGCTCCAGAGGTCCTCTAGGCCTCGGATCGGTCCCAGAAGTAGGGAGGTGTGATCAGAGTGACGACAGTAGTCAAGAAGGTCAAAAAGGGCGATATGGTTATGGTTCTCACGGGAAAAGACTCTGGTCGGCGCGGCAAGGTACTTCGCATCCTGCCGAGCGAGCAGAAGGTCCTGGTCGAGAATTTGAATATGGTTAAGAGGCACACCAAGCCTACGAATACGAACCCGCAGGGCGGCATCGTCGACAGGCCGTCTCCTATGCCCCTCGGTAAGGTGATGGTGGTGTGCGGCAAGTGCAACAAGCCTACCAGGGTAGGCATGAAGGCCAAGGAGAAGGAACCCGGCAAGTTCATGCGGATCTGCAAGAGGTGCGGAGCCGGGCTCGACAAGTAGGATTCGCAAGACAGGTAGGTCAGGGAGAGGCCTGAGAGGGGGTCAAGTTTATGGAGAAGACTCCGCGGCTCAAAGAGAAGTACCAGAATGAAGTCGTGCCTGCGCTCGAGCAGAAGTTCGGATACAAGAACATCATGGAGGTCCCGAAGGTTCACAAAGTCGTTGTGAGCATGGGCGTGTCCGACGCCGTTCAGGACCCCAAGGCGCTCGATTCCGCGGCTAACGATATGGCCATAATCAGCGGTCAGAAGCCGATCATCACACGCGCCAAGAAGTCGATTGCAGCGTTCAAGCTGCGCGCGGGTGTTCCCATCGGCTGCAAGGTTACTCTGCGCGGAGCAAGGATGTACTACTTCCTGGATAAGCTGTTTAACGCAGCGCTTCCCAGGATCCGCGACTTTCGGGGGGTATCGGGCGATTCCTTCGACGGGCGGGGCAACTACACGCTAGGCCTAAAGGAGCAGCTGGTGTTTCCGGAAATCGAATACGACAAGGTCGACAAGATACGCGGCATGGACATCACCATTGTGACGTCCGCCCGGACCGACGAGGAAGGCCTTGAGCTCCTCAGGCTCATGGGTCTCCCCGTGAGAACTGAGTAAGGAGGGGGAGAAATGGCGCGCAAAGGGCTTGTGGAGTCATGGAAAAAAGGGCCCAAGTACAGGGTCAGGGAATACAATCGGTGCTCCATATGCGGGAGGCCGCGAGCATACATGCGGAAGTTCAAGATGTGCAGGATCTGCTTCCGAACCCTCGCCTCAAGGGGAGAGATCCCCGGCGTGACCAAGGCGAGTTGGTGACGGCAGGGTACGCCACGAGAGGAGGTAGAGGACGATGGTGTTGACTGACCCGATCGCGGATATGCTTACGCGGATACGCAACGCAAACACCGTGAATCATGAGGTCGTCGAAATACCGGCGTCTCGGATAAAGGAAGAGCTGGCCCGGATTATGAAGAGCGAGGGCTACATCCGCGACTTTGAGATTGGTCGGGGCGACAAGCAGAACGTTATCAGGATCGCGATGAAGTACGGGCCGAATCGGCAGAAGGTCATTCGCGGTCTGAAGCGCATCAGCAAGCCGGGCCTCAGAGTGTACGTCAAGAAGGACGAGATTCCGAAGGTGTTGAACGGTCTGGGAGTGGCCGTTATCTCCACGTCGCAGGGGCTGATGACTGACCGCCAGGCGAGGGAAGCCGGTCTTGGCGGCGAGGTTATCTGCTACATGTGGTAGGTGGTGTAGCTATGTCAAGAATCGGTAGGAAGCCAGTAGCAGTGCCCCAAGGTGTAGAGGTTCACCTAGACGGGCGCCGCATTACTGTGAAGGGCCCCAAGGGAACCATCTCTCGCGAACTCCCACGAGATGTGATGGTCGAGGTGGCCGAGGGTTCGATCAATGTCAGCCGTCCGTCCGACGGTCGGATAGCCCGGTCCATGCACGGGCTGTGTCGGACGCTGATCGCCAACATGGTGGACGGCGTGACCTCCGGCTTTGAGAAGTCGCTGGAGATTGTAGGCACTGGATACAGAGCGTCGAAGCAGGGCGAGGACTTGATTCTGCAGGTGGGTTACTCTCATTCGGTGCGGATTGTGCCGGCGGAGGGCATTCACATCGACGTCCCGGCGCCCAACAAGATCACGGTACGCGGTATCGACAAAGAACTCGTGGGGCAGACCGCGGCGAATATCCGCGCGGTCAGGGAACCCGAGGTCTATCATGGCAAGGGAATCAGATACGCGGGCGAACGCGTGGCGCTCAAGGCTGGCAAGACCGGCAAGGCGGGCAGCTAGTAACTCCGCTCTATGCTCGATGAAAGGAGCGACTCGTAGTGTACAACAGGGTTGACAGGAAAGAGGCCCTCGCCCGCCGGCACAAGCGCATCCGGAAAGCAGTCGTGGGAACGTCTGAGCGGCCGAGGCTCTGTGTGTTCAGAAGCCACGCCCACATCTACGCGCAGATAGTCGACGACACGGTGGGCCGCACCCTCGTGTCGGTGTCGACGACGGAGCCCGGGATCCGGGCGGCTGTGGGATACGGCGGAAACACCGAGGCAGCAAAGGCCGTGGGTCGGGCGGCTGCAGAGAGGGCCCTTGACAAAGGCATAAGCCGGGTCGTATTCGACCGTGGCGGCAACATATATCATGGCAGAGTGGCGGCGCTGGCGGAAGCTGCGCGCGAGTCTGGCCTAGAGTTTTGACGGGGGAGGGCAGAGGATGGCAAGGATGAGTCTTGAGGGAACAGACCTCAAGGAGAAAGTGGTAAGCATCAACCCCGTGGCCAAGACGACTAAGGGTGGCCGCACCAGAAGCTTCCGCGCGCTAGTTGTCGTCGGCGACGAGAAAGGCCGTGTGGGAGCCGGGCTCGGAAAGGCTTACGAGGTGTCGGAGGCGATCAAGAAGGCCGTTGACGACGCCAAGAAGAACATGATGGAAGTGCCCATGGTGGGGACTACCGTTCCACACGAGGTCACCGCGACATTCGGCGCCGGATGTGTTATGCTTAAGCCCGCGGGCCCTGGAACAGGTGTTATTGCCGGCGGGCCTGTCCGAGCGGTGTTGGAGCTTGCGGGATACAGAGACATCTTGACCAAGTCACTCGGGTCGAATAACCCGCTGAACATGGTCAATGCGACGATTGAGGGCCTGAAGTCCATGCGCACAGCACAAGACGTGGCTCAGGTACGCGGCAAGTCCGTTGAGGAGCTTGCGAAGTAGGAGGGGTTCGGATGGCTAAGAGACTCGTCATCAAATGGAGGAAAAGCGCCATCGGCGAACCGGAAGACCAGAGGGCGACAGTTCGGTCCCTGGGCCTCCACAAGCTAGGCCAGACGGTCGAGCATGATGACAACCCGGTCATACGGGGTATGGTGCACAAGGTGCGCCACCTCGTCGAAGTCCGGGAGATCGACTGAGAGGGGTGCACCGATGAGGCTACAGGATTTGCGCCCCCCGTTCGGCGCCAAGAAGAACGTCAAGAGGGTGGGCCGCGGCACAGGTTCCGGTCATGGGAAGACCGCAGGCCGCGGCAGCAAGGGCCAGCTCTCACGGTCCGGAGGAGGCAAGGGCCCCGGGTTCGAGGGTGGGCAGACCCCCATCTACAGGCGCCTGCCGAAACGGGGTTTCAATAACAAGTTCAAGGTGGAGTACGCTGTAGTGAATGTGGGCGACCTTGAACGCGTGTTCGAGTCGGGCGATGAGGTAAACGGCGAGGCGCTCAAGGAGAAGGGTCTCGTCAAGGGGTATGGCGTTCGCGTAAAGGTTCTGGGAGACGGCGAGGTAACCAAGTCCCTGATCGTTCATGCCCACAAGTTCAGCGAGAGCGCGGTCTCAAAGATCAAGGCAGCTGGAGGCTCCGCGGAGGTGATATAGGTGCTGGGAGCGCTGATCAACGCCTGGAGGGTGCCGGATCTTCGCAAGAAGATCCTGTACACGGCTTTGTTGCTGTTCATCTACAGGCTCGGGTCGTTCATACCTGTCCCTGGAGTGAATACGGCGAGTTTCGTGGCGGAGTTTCAGAGGCTAGCCGGCGAAACCGGAGTCGGCCTTCTGAGCCTCCTGGACATGTTCTCCGGAGGCGGACTGTCTAGAGCAACCGTATTCGCGCTCAACGTGGGACCATACATCACCGCGTCGATTATTATCGAATTGCTCGCGGTGGTCATCCCGGCCCTAGAGGAACTGAAGAAGGAAGGGCCGGAGGGCCGCAAGAAAATGTCACAGTATACTCGATATGGAGCAGTCGCGCTCGCGCTCATCCAAGGGTATAGCTATGCTGTGATGTTCGGCACGGCTGTCAGGCCGGGCGTCATGTGGAAGCTACTCATTGTGCTGAGCATGACGGCCGGGGCCGCGTTCACGATGTGGCTTGGCGACAAGATCTCGGAAAAGGGAATCGGCAACGGAATCTCTTTGATCATCTTCGCCGGCATACTGTCGCGTTTCCCCGCACAGCTGCAGGGCGTGGTAGGGATGCTGAAGCAGGGCGCAGGGAACATTGCGCTCACCTTGGTCTACGGCGTGATGGGTCTGGCTCTGATAGTGGCGGTCATCGCCACCACTGAAGCGCAGCGCAAGATACCGGTTCAGTATCCAAAGCGAGTCGTTGGTCGGCGCGTGTACGGCGGGCAGAGCACCCATATGCCGATACGGCTGAACCAGGCCGGCGTGATACCGGTGATATTCGCGTCCTCGGTTCTTGCGTTCCCGCAGACGATAGGTCAGTTCATTCCGGCGATATCAGCCAGTGTGAACAGGTTTATCTACAATGCGTGGGTGTATAATATCTTGTACGTCGTTTTGGTGATCCTCTTCACCTACTTCTACACCGGCATAACGTTCAACCCGGTGGAAGTGGCCGACAACATGAAGAAGTACGGAGGGTTCATCCCCGGATTTCGGCCGGGCAGGCCCACGGCCGAGTATCTCGACCGCGTGCTGACCAGGCTCACCTTTGTGGGGGCCATCTTCCTCGCGGCTATTGCTCTGTTGCCGAACATCACAGGGAAACTCACTTCGGGCAGTATCTCCTTCGGCGGTACCGGCCTGATCATCGTGGTGGGCGTTGCGCTCGATACGATGAAGCAGATCGAGGCGCAGCTGATCATGAGGCAGTACGAGGGCTTCCTGAAGTAGAAGTATGAAGTAGGAGTGCACGCATGATGCGTTTGGTTCTTATGGGGCCGCCCGGCGCTGGCAAGGGCACCCAGGCAGTGGGGCTTTCGCGGGAATACGGCGTTCCCCACATTTCCACAGGCGACATGTTCAGGGCGGCCGTAGCCGCCGGGTCCCAATTGGGCCTTGAGGCCCGTCGGTACATGGATGCCGGCGACCTTGTCCCTGATGAAGTCACCCTGGGGATAGTCCGGGAAAGGTTGGCACAGCCTGATGTAGCCTCCGGGTTTATTCTGGATGGTTTTCCGCGAACGATTCCGCAGGCAAGCGGGTTGCAGGAAGCTTTGCGCGACAGCAACCTTCAGCTAGATGCGGTGGTGCTCATTGATGTGCCCGACGCTGAGCTCGTGAAGCGAGCAGTAGGGCGGCGGGTGTGCCGCGAATGCGGGCGGGTGTGGCATGTGGAGTTCAACCCCCCTCCCGGCGGTGCATGCTCCTGCGGCGGCGAGTTGATTCAGAGGGACGACGACCGTGCCGAAACAGTCATGAAGCGGCTGAGTGCTTACCATGAGCAGACGGAACCGCTCAAGGGGTACTATGCGAGCCTTGGGTTGCTTCTGTCGGTGGATGGGATGGGTGGCCCCGAAGCGGTTCACAGGCGCGTCTTCGATGCGCTCGGAAGGTGCAATAGCAGATGATCATTCTGAAGACTCCGGACGAGATAGCCCGGATGCGGCGTGCGGGCGCGCTCGTTGGACGTGTACTGGAAGTGCTCCGGGAAAGCGTGCGACCCGGCATCAGCACAGCCTGGCTCGACAGGGTCGCTGAGAACGCAATACGCGAGGGGGACGGCGTTCCGTCGTTCAAGGGGTATCGCGGGTTCCCCGCCTCGATCTGCGTTTCGGTCAACGATGAGATCATCCACGGTATCCCGGGAGATCGAATTCTGGTCGAGGGCGACATAGTCAGCATGGATGTAGGCGCCATAGTCGATGGGTATCACGGCGATGCCGCTGTCACAGTGGGCGTTGGCGCTGTTTCTCCCGAGGCTGAGCGGCTGATGCGGGTTACCAAGGAGTCGCTGGCGGCCGGGATGGCGAATGCGCGGCCGGGGTGTCGTCTTGGAGATATAGGCAGCGCTGTTCAAGCGCATGTAGAAGCTAACGGGTTCTCTGTGGTAAGAGACTTCGTAGGGCACGGAATCGGGCGAAAGATGCACGAGGAACCCCAGATCCCGAATTTCGGGCGCCCTGGCGAGGGGATCAGGCTTAGGGCAGGGATGGTGCTTGCCATCGAACCGATGGTCAATGCGGGTGGGCACGAGGTGCGGATACTCGACGACAGATGGACCGCGTGCACCATGGATGGATCTCTGTCGGCCCACTTTGAGCATACGGTTGCCGTGACTCTGGATGGTCCCGAGGTTCTGACTCTCCCGTAACACGCGAGGAAGGTGCGGAGGCTGTGTCTTCCGATGGTCCATCACTTGGACGATTAGTAGTCTCGAAAATGGGAAGGGACAAGGGAAGGCTCTTCGTTGTCGTGGGCCTTTCAGGAGACCGGTGCGCATACATCGCTGACGGCGTCACGCATAGGGTGTCGAGTCCGAAGCGAAAGAACAAGGCTCATCTGATCGCTCTGGAGCAAGTGGACGAGGGCATCAGGTCGAGGCTCGCGTCGGGCCTCCCTCTTACCGATACTCAGGTTGTTACGGCGCTGAGAGTATACAGACCCCACCAGAGAAAGGAGGAGCATGCTCAGTAATGGCCAAGGAAGATTGCGTCGAAGTCGAGGGCACCGTGGTCGAGCCCCTGCCAAACGCGATGTTCAGAGTGGAGCTCGAGAACGGCCATAAGGTTCTGGCCCATGTATCCGGCAAGATGCGGATGAAGTTCATCAGGATTCTGCCTGGTGATCGGGTCACCATCCAGCTGTCGCCTTACGATCTCACCCGTGGCAGGATCGTGTGGAGATACAAGTAGGAGGGTTTCACATGAAGGTAAGACCGTCCGTTAAGAAGATGTGCGACAAATGCAAGATAGTCAAGAGAAAAGGCCGTGTGCGGGTGATATGCCCAAATCCCACACACAAGCAGCGGCAGGGCTAGGAGGTGTAGCGATAGATGGCGCGAATCGCAGGCGTAGACCTTCCGAGGGACAAGAGGATAGAGATTGCCCTTACCTATATATATGGAATCGGCCTGACGTCGTCCAAGCAGATCCTGAGCGAGATCGGGGTAAGCGCCGACACGCGCGTGCGGGACCTAACGGAGGACGAGATTGCCAAGCTGCGTGAGACGATCGATCGCAGCTACAAGGTGGAAGGCGACCTCCATCGCGAAGAGGCCCAAAACGCCAAGCGACTCATGGAGATCGGGAGCTACCGGGGCCTCAGGCACCGTCGTGGCCTGCCCGTGAGGGGCCAGCGGACCAAGACTAACGCGCGGACCCGCAAAGGGCCTAAGAAGACGGTTGGCGGCCGCAAGAAGAGCTAAGGGGGAGGATCGCTAATGGCAAAGAGACAGGCAAGGCCGAGGAGGCGCGAACGCAAGAACATTGAGTCTGGCGTGGCGCATATCAAGTCCAGTTTCAACAACACACTCATTACGATTACCGACCCTTCGGGCGCGGTGGTGTCGTGGTCGTCGTCAGGCGCCATGGGTTTCAAGGGGTCCCGCAAGGGCACTCCGTTCGCGGCGCAGCAGGCGGCCGATGTAGCGGCACGCGCAGCGATGGAGCACGGGATGCGCACTATAGAAGTGCTGGTTAAGGGGCCGGGAGGCGGGCGCGAGGCCGCGGTCAGGTCGCTGCAGGCGGCAGGGCTGGAGGTTAGCATGATCAAGGACGTGACGCCCATTCCCCACAACGGGTGCAGGCCGCCCAAGAGACGGCGCGTGTAGCCAGGAGCGAACAGGAGGTGCCAAAATGTCGAGATATACGGGACCTGTGTGCCGGCTCTGCCGCCGCGAGGGAACGAAACTCTTCCTCAAGGGGGACCGGTGCTACAGCGAGAAATGCTCTGTAGGCCGAAGGGCGTACCCACCGGGCCAGCATGGCCAGGGACGCAAGAAGGCTTCAGAATACGGAACTCAGCTTAGGGAGAAGCAGAAGCTGCGAAGGATCTATGGAATACACGAGGCTCAGTTCGCACGCTACTTCGACATGGCGGAACGCAGGCGCGGAATCACCGGCGAGAACCTGCTCGCCATCTTGGAGACGCGTATCGACAACGTCGTGTATAGGCTGGGCATGGCCGACTCCAGGGCTCAGGCCAGGCAGCTGGTGAGGCATGGACATTTCGCAGTGAACGGCAAGAAGGTATCTGTGCCTTCGTACGAGATGCGCCCGGGCGACGAGATCTCGGTGAGGAGCGGCAGCCGTAATCTACTTCACTTCAAGGCGATTGCCGAGGCGAGCGCTCCCAGCTTGCCCGCGTGGCTGTCGCTTGGAGAGGACCGCCTGAGCGGAAGGGTGCTGTCGGTTCCCGCGAGAGACCAGGTCGACCTGGACATCCAGGAGCACTTGATCGTCGAGCTGTACTCGAAGTAATGCTGCCCCAGATGAGAAGGAGGGTGCTGAGCGCGCTATGATCGAATCTCCAAGGCCTAGAATCGATTGCCAGGAAGATGGCGACCGATACGGCAGGTTTGTCGTAGAGCCCCTCGAGAGAGGATACGGCATAACCCTGGGCAATTCACTGCGCAGGATCCTTCTGTCGTCGTTGCCCGGGGCGGCCATTGCCTCGGTCAAGATCGACGGGGTGTTGCACGAATTCTCGACTATCCCCGGGGTCTACGAGGATGTTACCGATATCATTCTGAACCTTAAGGGGCTTCTCGTGAAGCTTCATGGTGATACCCCCAGGGTCATCCGGCTGAATGCGGAAGGCCCGGGAGACGTGACTGCGGCGGACTTTGAGGCCGATGCAGAGGTAGAGATCCTCAATCCGGAGCTGCACATCGCCACTCTGGGCAGTGTGGAGCAGGTGAGCTCGGCAACCGGAAGGCAGGAGGAGGCCGGCGCGAGGCTGTCGCTGGAAGCGCTCGTGGAGCCGGGCCGAGGCTACATGCCGGCAGAGAAGAACAAACGTCCCGACCAGCCCATAGGCGTGATACCGATGGACTCCATATTCACTCCTGTCGAGCGGGTCAACTACACTGTCGAGAACGCGCGCGTGGGCGGTGTCACTGACTACGACCGGCTGGTGCTCGAAGTGTGGACATATGGTACCGTGAGGCCGAAAGAAGCAGTGAGCAGCGCAGCCGGCATGATGACTGACCTTTTGAGGCTGTTCGTCAATCTCTCACAGGAAGAAGAGCCCGAAGAGCCCGAGGAGCAGCCGGTCCAGGACAACCGGGAGCGCGTGATGGAAATGACCATCGAGGAACTTGATCTGTCGGTGCGATCGTACAACTGCCTCAAGCGAGCCGGCATAAACAGCGTCGAGGAACTGACCCGCAAGACTGAAGAAGACATGATGAAAGTCAGGAACCTTGGCCGCAAGTCGCTCGAAGAAGTCAAGCAGAAGCTGGAGTCGCTAGGGTTGACGCTTCGGCAGCCTGAAGAGTAGTATTACAGACGGTTAGGACTAAGGAGGAGAGCGCAAGTGAGGCAAGGCAAACTCGGCCGCACGGCGTCTGCAAGGCGCGCCCTTTTCCGCAGCTCGGTGACGAATCTGTTCATACATGACAGGATCATCACCACTGAGTCGAAAGCGAAAGAGATGCGCCCCATTGCTGAGAAGCTCATAACATGGGCAAGAAAGGGCGACCTTCATCATAGACGTCTCGCGGCGCGGTACGTTTTGGAACCTGAGGCGCTGCAGAGGTTGTTTGACGAAATAGGGCCTGAGTACGCTGAAAGACCCGGCGGATACACTCGCATTGTGAAACTTGGACCCAGGCGGGGCGACGCTGCGCCCCTGGCACTGATCGAACTGGTCGGCAGGGGAGTCGGCGAGAAGAAAGCCAAAGCTAAGAAGTGACGTGATAGCCCATGAAGCCTGTGATTCGCGTCGAGAACGTGTCATACACGTATGACGGCGGCGGCCCGGGCGAAGTGGATGCTCTTCTCGACGTGAGCCTTGAGGTCGCGGGCGGCGAGTTAGTGGCGGTAATCGGGCATAACGGTTCCGGCAAGTCCACCCTCGCAAAACACATGAACGCCATTTTCGTGCCCACACGCGGCGATGTCTATGTGCTCGGGATGAACACACGTGATGAATCCCGACTGTGGGACATTCGCCAGACGGTGGGCATGGTGTTCCAGAACCCGGATAACCAGATAGTGGCCACCACCGTCGAAGAAGACGTGGCGTTCGGCCCCGAGAACCTCGGGGTTCCGCCTACCGAGATCAGGCGGAGGGTCGATGAGGCTCTGTCAATTGTCGACATGACCGGCCACGAAAAATCCGCGCCCCACATGCTCTCGGGAGGACAGAAGCAGCGCGTAGCCATAGCCGGCGTCATTGCAATGAGGCCCAGATGCATAGTGCTCGATGAGCCCACGGCGATGCTCGACCCGGTGGGCAGAAGCGAAGTGCTCGCTACTGTGAGGCGTCTGGCAACAGACGAGGGCATAGCCGTCGTGCACATTACTCACTTCATGAACGAGGCGGTCCTGGCCGACAGGGTCGTAGTGATGGAAGGCGGACGCATTGCGCTGGAGGGAACACCGCGGGAGGTCTTTTCCCAGCCGGCGACGTTGCGCCGCCTGGACCTGGATGTTCCGCAGGTGACCGAACTCGCCTACGAACTTCGGGCCGCCGGGGCGCCTTTGCCGCGATGCCCGCTCACAGTGGCTGAGCTGGTTGACGATATCGCGGCGCTCGTCGGCAAGGGGGCCAGGCAGAGTTGAGCGACACGATAATCCAAGTGCGCAACGTCTACTACACATACATGCGAGGCACCCCCCTGGCCAGGCAGGCGCTTGCCGGTGTGAACGTGTCTATAGAACGGGGAGAACTGGTAGCCATAATCGGGCGGACCGGTTCCGGGAAATCCACGCTCATACAGCACTTCAACGGGCTGCTCAAGCCGGACTCCGGGACCGTAGCGGTGGGCGGGCGCGATATATGGCGCAAGGGCGTTGTGCTGCGCGACATCCGGCGCAAGGTAGGCCTGGTGTTCCAGTATCCAGAACACCAGCTGTTCGAGGAGACCGTGGCTGCCGACATTGCCTTTGCGCCGCGCAACCTGGGGATGAGCGAGACTGAGGTGGATGAGGCTGTTCGTGAGGCGATGCGCGTGGTCGACCTCGACTACGATGCTCTGTGCGACAGGTCGCCCTTCGAGCTCTCTGGCGGGCAGAAACGCAGGGTAGCTATCGCCGGCGTGCTGGCCATGCGCCCTGAGGTGCTTGTGCTGGACGAGCCCACTGCGGGGATGGACCCGCGTGGGCGTGAAGAAGTGCTGGCAGAGATCAGGCAACTCCATGAGACACACGGCTATACGATTGTGCTGGTATCCCACAGCATGGAGGATGTGGCACGCTTCGCCGAGAGGCTGATCGTCATGGACGGCGGCGCCGTTGTGATGGAGGGCTCGCCCCGCGAGGTGTTTCGGAATCGTGACGACCTCGTTCGAATGGGCCTGGGTGTGCCCCAGGTCACAGGCCTCATGGCGGAGCTTGCGGCAAGAGGTTTGCCGTACGCTGAAGACGTGATCACTGTGGAGGAAGCCATGCACACTCTGCTGCCGGCCTTGCTTCGAGTGTCGGGCCGAGGCGAAGGGGAGGTGGGCGCGTGAACCTCTCTTCTGTTGCGATAGGCCAGTATATGCCGGGTGAGTCGCTTGTGCATCGGCTGGACCCCCGTACCAAGATCATGCTGTCGCTGGTCGTGGTGGTTGCGCTTTTCATAGTGAAGAGCGCATGGGCGTATGCCGCGCTCGGAGCGCTCATCATTGGTACAGTGATGGCGTCGCGCGTGCCGTTGAAAATGGTTCTCAGGGGGCTCAGGCCGCTGCTGTTTGTCATGGTGCTCACATTCGGCCTGCATCTCTTCATGGATCCCGGAGAGCCGATTTTCAGGATAGGCAAGATCGTGGCGACCGATAAGGGCCTAGCTCAGGGGCTAATAACCGTGGCTCGTCTGTCGCTGCTTATCATGGCCACGTCTACTGTCACCCTGACCACGTCGCCGATTGCATTCACGGACGGGCTCGAAAGCCTGCTAAAGCCGCTTTCATTCGTGGGCGTGCCCGCTCATGAGCTGGCTATGATGATGACTATTGCGCTCCGCTTCATTCCTACTCTCCTTGAGGAGACGGACAAGATCATGAAGGCGCAGATGGCGCGGGGAGCGGATTTTGAGACCGGCAACATCGCCAAGCGAGCCCGGGCAATGATCCCGATACTTGTGCCTCTGTTCGTCAGCGCGTTCAGGCGCGCGGACGAGCTGGCCATGGCGATGGAGGCCAGGTGTTACCGGGGTGGGCAGGGCAGGACAAGGTTAAGGCAGCTCAGGCTGGGCACGCTGGACATGGCAGCTCTGGCGCTCGTGATCGCGTACGCTGTGACAGTTGTGGCGGTGTTGTGATATGCGCCGGATCGGCCTGGTGTTGGAGTATGTAGGCACGGGATACCAGGGTTTTCAGGTACAGGCCCGCGAGACGTGCGGAGCTACGGATGAGGCCTGTGGCGCTCCGGAGGGAGGAACTGCGCACACCGGTCAGTTGACGGGGACCGGCCGGGCAGTGCGGACTGTGCAGGGCGCGGTGGAAGCCGCGATTGCGCGTATTACCGGCGAGCAACGCAGGATAACCGGCGCAGGACGGACCGATGCCGGAGTGCACGCCCTGGGCCAGGTGGCCAGCTTCGACACGGGTTCGCGCATACCGGGCGATAGATTTGCGCCGGCGCTCAATACGGCGCTACCGCGGGATGTGAGGGCGCTCAGGTCGTTTCAGGCGCCGGAAGGCTTCAACGCACGATACGATGCCATTGCCAAGGTGTATCGGTACATCATCGTGCCGAGCCAGATCGTGGGCGATGCAGAACCGGGCCTCGAAAGGCAGTTGGGCCCCGGAGCCCAGCTAGGAAGTGCGGTGCTGGCCGGAAGGGCGCTACTGATTCGGCGCCCTCTGGATGTGCAGGCCATGTGGCGGGCATCCCGGCGCCTGGTCGGGCAACACGATTTTCGCGCGTTTGCGTCCACGGGTTCATCTGCCAAAACCAGTGTGCGAACCATCCGCCGCCTGGAGGTTCGACCTGTAAGGTTCGAGTTGCTAGATTTGGACGTGGTTACCGTGGAGGTTGAGGCGGATGGGTTCCTCTACAAGATGGTCCGCACCATAGTGGGCGCCCTGCTCGAGGTGGGTACAGGCCGGGCCGACGTGGGGTCTGTCGAACGGTTGCTCGCGTCAGGCGATAGATCGAGAGGACCTGCGACCGCCCCGCCTGACGGGCTGTACCTGGTGAGAGTGATCTACCCAGAGCCGGTGGCGACCTTGATAACAGGGGCAACGTAGAACTGCGGCGCGGCTCCCGGCGGGATCCGCCGCCGCCAAAAGCCGTACCGAAAACCACACGGTCGCCAAGTAGGCGCTGTGCACAAGTGGGCGCTGTGCCTTGACAGTGCATGTTCACTATATTAGAATTGCTTCGTGAGTCTTGTGCCAGTGGAGCCAAGCCCCGGAACCACTGACGACACTCCGACGAGCAGTTCAATCTGGGAGGGAACTCGATGTCGGCCACATATACGCCGAAGCCCGATGACATCGTCCGCAAGTGGTATGTCGTGGATGCCTCCGGGAAGCCCCTGGGCAGGCTCGCGACTGAGGTGGCCCGTGTCCTGAAGGGCAAGCATAAGCCAATGTACACTCCTCACATCGATGTGGGCGACCATGTCATAGTGATCAATGCTGACAAGGTAGTCCTCACCGGCAATAAGCTACAGACCAAGATACACTACTGGCACACCGGTTACCCGGGCGGGATTCGCCAGATGACCTATGAGAAGTTCCTCGCGACTAGGCCCGTGCGTGTTGTGGAGAAGGCAGTCAAGGGTATGCTGCCGCACACACGGCTAGGGCGCAAGATGGGGATGAAGCTTAAGGTATACGCGGGCCCCGAACACCCGCATGCGGCGCAGAAACCTGAGCCGCTCGAAATAACGGTTTGATCCGGGCGAGGAAGGGGGATAATTCTGTGGCGCAGCTGCAGTTTTCCGCGACAGGCAGACGCAAGTGCTCAGTCGCTCGCGTAAGGCTAGTGCCAGGCACCGGCAGGATCCTGGTCAACGAGAAGCCTGCAAATGAGTATTTTGGCCGCCGGACTCTCGAGCTGGTGGTGAACGGCCCGTTCGTAGTTACGCAGACGGGCGGCAAGTACGACGCCATCGCCGACGTATTCGGAGGCGGGGTGAGCGGGCAGGCGGGCGCTGTGCGGCACGGCATTGCCAGAGCGCTCGTTGAGGTCGATCCTGAACTTAGGTCGGCACTCAAGAAGGCTGGCTACCTCACGCGTGACCCGCGGATGAAAGAGCGTCGTAAGTACGGCCTGAAGAAGGCACGTAAGGCTCCTCAGTTCTCTAAGAGATAAGCTGAGGGCATTCCACGATACTGGGAAGATGGAGGACGGGCGTTGTGCCCGTCCTCTCGTCTATAGCCGACCAAACCCAAAGTGAAGTGAAGCCTAGCAGCAGGAAAGGCGCAGCGGCCAACGCCAGGGCTGATGAAAAAAGCTAGGTGTCGATTTTGTGAACACGTTTTTGGGGATGTGTCGACAAAATGGACAATAGGTGATGCATAACGGAACGTATAGACGTATAGGACGCCTGAGACGGAGAGCGCCGAACATATATACCCATATCGCCTAACGAAAAACGGTATTGAATGGCATCAAGACCCAGATAGCAACTATATCATCCCACCGCCTGGCGTTGCAGCCGCCAGATCATCCCGTCGTCCGCTTCTATGCGACCATGCGTCGCTTTATGCATCACCTATTGTTCGGATTCGCGACACATCCGGGAAAACCCGTCCACAATATGAACACATTACAAAAGGCCAGGCAGATGGGCCTTTCGCGGCAAGCGTGCAGCGTACGGCACATATACACTGCCCACTATCGAGTCGGAAGTGTTCACTCCCGCATTGGTTCCCTATAGTTGATCGCAATACGTTGCGACGCCTACCATCAGTGACACCCAAGCAGTGGATCAAGTTACTTCCAGATAACCCTAACGTGCCCCAGCATTGTCCATAGCGGCGCAGCTTGTGCGTCGGCCCTGGGCGCGTGAAGCTCGCCTGGTTCAACTCTCGCTTCCAATCGCTGCACAGCCAGCGAGCCCGGCCGGGGGTCCTGCACCAGGACTATCGATGTGCTCCCGTCAGCCAACGTATCCAGCAGATCCAGAAACATCTCTGCCTGAAGACTGTCCTTGAATGTCCCGCCTGGAGTGAGTGATGCGGCATCGACTGCTGTCGCGCCGCTCAGCACCACGACCAACTCCACGTCATCGCCGGCCTTGAACGTATTGAACTCCTGGACAAGCCGGGGCCATGGCAGCGCGGGGCGTGATCCGTCGATGGTTACGACATGCCGCCCGGGGGCGGGGCGAACTAGGTTCGCCAGGTTCTCGCCAGGTTCAAGCGGCCGGGGCGTCTGAGGCCTATCAGCTCGGGCAGGTGTGACCGCTGCAGGCCGCGACGCGGAAAGCGACGCAAGCGGCGGTGTAGGCAGACGCATCTCAGACGACGGTTCAGGTGAAGATGACCCATTGTCGTCGGTGGCCGGCGTGCTTGCGCCTATCGCGGCGATGCTGTCGATGTACACGGTCCCGGCTCCCTGCATCTCGGGCTTGAACTCCACCAGGTACACCTGTTTGAGCCACGCCGGCCCTACGAGCTCCGAAGGCAAGCCCGCCTGTACGTAACGCCAGCCTGTCCAATGCATCCGAGGGAAATCTATGGGGAATCTGCTTCCCTTCTCGTCCGCCACCGTGGCCCGGAGCCAGTGCCCCCCTCCGTCTCCCCACACCCACATGCCGATGATGCCTGTACCCTCCGGCAGTGAAAGCGGTTCAGAGGGCTTGAAGTAGACTGCGCGCGTCGCATCTAGGCTGCTGAAGTCGTAGCTGAGCATCGCAGCCGTCCCCGCAGGCGGGGGCGACGGCAACCCCGGCAGTGTGACGTCCAGTTCTGTGGCGGGCGGCATGGCGAAGGAGACTGAATGCTCTATGCTGGGAGACGAAGACGATGATCGCCAGCCGGCCCAGCTCGGTGCATCGACGTTGTCGAAGCCTTCGATCAAGGTAGGCGCGAGCGCGACGTCTTGGCTCTGCCCGAGCCCGGGCCCGAGATCGGGCGCGGGCTCAACGGCGCGCACGCCGAACGAGACTGTGTTGGTGCGTTCCATGGCCAATTCGCCGGATGGATGAGGCCGGGTCCAAACTGCAGTGGCCTCGATTTCGAATCGGCCAGGCGACTGGGGAGACAGAGTGGCGCTGAGTGTGTCGGCCGACACCTCCCAGACTCCGGACTCGAGGCTTGCAGGGTCACGTCCGCGCAGGGACTTCGGGGGAATCACATTCCACCTGACTTCGACTGTATGGAGTGTGCCCGGATCGACTACTCTCATCAGGCTGTCGTATAGCCGGGCTGATAGCCCGAGTTGGCGGCCTGCTTCGACCTGGAGATCCGGCTCGACGAGGTGGGTCGGCCCTCCCTGAACCGCGGCGGTAATGGACGGACGGTCGCCCAGATGGACTTGGCCTGGGAGCCTGTCGGCCGAAATCGCAAGGAACGCGATGTCGGGATCTGCCTCGTACTCTGCGGCCGGCGCGACTGCCTGCACGCCTACTACATACGGCACAGGTCTTTGCGATGCGCCCGACGGCCGGTTGGCCAGGACTACTTCGCCGGAGAAGGGGTCGCGCACCACGGCTGAAGATGATCCTCCGCCGTCTAGGTTCAGCGCGTTCCAGGCGCCGAGCGAACGCATGAGCTCTGCGAGCTCGTTCAGGGTTAGCCCGCGGGCGACCGATTGACGGCCGTCCGCCACCACGAGCAGCAGAGTTCGACCGTCCTGGGTGAGCCCGGCTGCGCTGCGCGGCGCGGCGAAGAGCGACTGGATGCCGATATGCTTCCAAAGGTCGGGCGCAATGGCGCCGTCGCGCAGCAGCACTGGTTTGCCTGAGAACGCCGCAATGATGCCCTCGGCATCGGGGCGCAATTGCCCCGATATCTTGACTTCGTCTCCTGCGGAGAGCGATGCGGCGGCAGTGGCTGCGCTGCCCCTTACGGCCAGATGCATTAGGCCCGACGACTCAGGTATCGAGGATGGCGCGGGGCGGGGCCACCCGGCAGTCCGAGATTCGACGACGCCGTCGCGGACAGCGATGCATGTTACCCCATTGGTGGGCGGGTTGCGCTGCCATGACCAGTGACTGGTGTACAGCACCGCCCCATTGGCCGGCACGGAGACTTCGTTTATCGCCGTTATGGGTATCGCGAGCCCGTCTGGCCCGAGGAGCTGCCCTGACCAGGCCCAGCTGCCCAGGATCCCCGTATCGCCCACAATCGCCATCGACGCAAAGTTGGGATCGTTGCGCGGCGAACGCACCAGCCGGCCGTCGGCCATGAGCAGGGAAAGCGGCGCGCCGGTAACGCCGGCGTCGAAGAAGTCGCCGTTGATTG
>JAGVTS010000052.1 GCA_019136685.1 Bacillota bacterium
CTCATCCGAAACGCCTCGACCCACTTTCAGCGCGAGTGCGCAGCCCGCGCCGGTGCCATCGGCCTCGAGCTCGGCCCCCGCGTATGCCCGGGATGCCAGGCCGTCCCGCTCGAAGCCCAGAAGGCACTCTTCTCGCTCCTAGATGCACAATCCGTCGGCGTGACCCTAACCGACTCCCTATTGATGACGCCTGTGAAGTCCGTCTCCCTCATTCTTCCGCTGGCCGCGAGCCTTCCCGAGCGGCTTAGGGTGTCCAGCATGTGCCACACATGCCGACACAGCAACAAGTGCGCGCAGATCATCCTGTGATGCCGTCACTCGGCCTCCGGTCCAGGCCCTGCGAAACCGCGGAAAGGCCTCAAGTCTGCGATCTACATGTGCCGTACGCTGCATGTTCGCTATGAAATGCCCATCTGCCTGGCCTTTTGGGATACGTTCGATTTCCGAACGGGTTTTCGCGAATGTGTCGCGAATCCGGACGATGGGTGGTGTATAATGAAACGCATATCCGCATAGAAGCGGAGGATGGAACGATCTAGTGGCCGCAACGGCAGATGGTGGGTAGATATGGCTGGCACATGGGTCATTGTGCTAGCATGTGACATCTTTAGTCAGCTCAAATGGGTGTATATGCTACGTCCGTGTCGCCTCAGGCGTCCTATGCACCTATGCGTTCGATTATGCACCAACCATTGTTCGATTTCGGGACGCATCGCCAAGAATGCGTTCATAAATCGAACACCTAGATTTTTGCATCAGTCCCGCAGCCCACCGCTGCACTTCTCTCCCTGCCGCGCACCGCTTCGTCTCCGAGCCAAACCGCACGTATCCATGGGGATCGGTTCGTTTGACTCTGGGCCTGGTTGTCTATGAGCACCGGTCTGCGCCTGCCTAGGCATTCGTATGTCCGTGCGACCGCAAGCTCAATCCTACCAACCGGGGTGGCCGCGGTCGGCAGGTCGGCATGCGCCTCACTCCAGGCAAAACAGGCATGCAGCATTCGACCACATCACAGCCTCACACTCCATAGCGCCGACATGCTCCTCAAGATACTCCCGCGCCCGGTCACGCCGGTAATGCCCCGTGCCTCCCAGCGGCGCATCAGTGCCCCACAGCACTCTGTCGGCCCCGACCCGTCGCACAGCCTCCACAACTCGCTCAGGCCGCGCCCAACTTGTGTCGAGGTACACGTTGGGGAAACCCTCGGCCACCGCTATTGCGTCTCGGGCTGAGCCGAACATGTTCATATGAGCCAATATGATCGGCGCCTCAGGATAGTCGGCGGCGACCTGCCCTAGCAGCGCCGGCGCAGAGAATTCGTCGGCCGCGCAGTGAAACAGCGCCGGAGCCTGCGTCACCCGGCATACATCCAACACCGGACGAACCGTAGAGCAATCAGCGCGATACTTCCCGGCTGTCGGGTGTAGTTTCACGCCGCGAAAACCCATGCCCAAATACTCAAGCACCTTCTCCGGTCGTGTGATCCCGGGCGTCGCCCACACCAGCGGGATTAGCCGCGGGTATCGGCGCGCCCACGCTGACATTTCGTCGTTGGCCCCCTCGGGGTCCTCTATCGCCGATATGTTGGATACGACCGCCAGATCGACTCCTGCCGCATCCATCTCGGATAGGAGCGTCTCGGGAGAGTACGACACAAAGCGCCCCGACATGTGATCGTAGAAATGCCCAACGTGGGCGTGGCAATCGCAGATTCGCAATGTAGTCGCCTCGCTATACTGTATTGACACGCAACGGTTCTCCCTCTAATATAGTAGTTGAGGGGTTGACTACTATCCATACCTGAGCGTCTGGTTAAGGCAAACGAGGTGGTCGAGTGTTTCGCGACATTTCGTATTACAAGTCCGACCTGGACGCCTGCATGGCCCGGGTCCGGGCCTTCTTCAACTGTGATCCCGCCGCGCCGGGCGCTTTGATCATCACATTCCCCTCAGTGCTCACGCTCCGCGGGCCCGCCCTCAACCAGTATGATTTCGAAACCAACCCCTGTGCCTACCTCGATGACTATCTAGAGTATCAAGCTCAGCTCATGGAGATCCGGCGCGGCATCGAGGATGATTGGATTCCTTCGGTAGTGCCGTATATGGGAATCGGCGAATTCAGCGCTTTTGTCGCCGGCGAAATTGAATTCGGGGAGGGCACGAGCTGGGTCAAGCCTGTCCTTCAGGATAAGAGCGATCTCGACTCCCTCCTCCTCGACCCGAATAACAAGTGGTTTACGAGACTGAACCTAGCTACTAGGTATATGGTACAACACATTGCGCCGCATCGCATCCCCTTCGGTCGCGGCTATTACTCTCCGCTTGATCTCGCTTGGGCTCTGCGTGGAGAGGCGATTTACACGGATTTCTACGAAGATCCCGACTTTGTGCACAGGCTGCTGGAGTTCGCTATGACAGCCACGATCTGGTTCGCGCGTTCGCAGGCAGCTGAGATATTCGCTCCGGAGTTCGTGCACGAGCTATCCGCATGGCACTGCGGACCTAACCGGATCGCGCTTGGTGAGGACATATCGAGCCTCTGCTCACCGTCGCACTACCGCGAATTCGGCGCTCCCTACACGCAGCAAGTCTTCGACGCCTTCGGAATAGGCGAAATACACTGTCATTCCGCCGGGCCGCATGTTGTGCCCGAGTTTCTCAAGCTGAAGCGCATGCGGCAAATCCAGATCGTTGCCGACCCGAATACAAGGCGCCCGGTGGAGATCCTCGCCGACCTAATCAGCAGTAGTCCTGAGTTCTTCGGCAGATCCCCTGATGTACCTGTAGTGGCAGTGGACGTCTCGCCCAATGAAGCAGCCGACTACTACGATCTCTCTCGGCAGACACGTGTCGTCTTCTCTGTTGTGACGGAAACCGCAGAGGAGGCGCAACACGCAGTGCGCTTGTTCAGAGCGACGCAGGCGCGATAATGGGCCCGCTTGCGGCAATAGTGGGAATTCGGGCATGACGGAGGGACTTCTCAATGGCCAGATCGAACCCAAAGCCTCAAGTGGCCGGGGTCCTCTCAGCTTTGCTGGCCGGCGCTGGGCAGATCTATAACGGGCAGCGGAAGAAGGGCATTACCTACGCGGCTGTAGAGGCCGTCTTCCTCGTGCTGCTCCAAACTGCGCTCCGAGACCCCCTCTATGGACTAGTGACACTGGATCCAGTGGGACGATTCGTCGATTCGAGGCACATACTTCTCGCCGGGATTATCGCATCATTCGTCGTGGCGATCTACGTATGGTTTCACATAGCGAATATCGTCGATGCCGCCAGTACCGCCTCGTCCATTAGGTCGCGCCACGCGCTCCCAGAGGATGTGCGGCGCATACGCACCGAAGATTGGGCGCCGATGCGCACGGCAGTGCCCTACATCTACATCGCTCCTTCGATCTTGGTGGCCTTCTTCGTGATTGTAATCCCTCTTGCCTTCGGGATTGTGCTCGCGTTCACAAACTATAGCTTATACCATTGCCCTCCCGCAGGAAGGTTCGACTGGGTGGGCTTAACCAACTTCAAGAAGCTTCTGAAGCCGGGCTCTCTGTGGCAAGGCCAGCTAACTATGGTTCTTGGATGGAACATCGCGTACGCCCTATTGGGTACGGGCCTGGCATTTGCGAGCGGCTTGGGCCTTGCCTTGATTCTTCAAAACCGGCACATACGTTTCAGGGGCGCCTTTCGAGCCATCCTGATGCTCCCATGGGCGGTTCCTGCCACAGTCTCAATCATGGTATTCTTCGGCCTGTTCAACACGACTTTCGGCCCAGTAAACGAGATCCTTAGGAGTATGGGGCTTCGGGCAGTGCCATGGTTTCAGCATCGTACCTGGGCACGCGTAAGCGTGCTGCTTACCCATGTATGGATTTCGACTCCGTTCAATCTGTCGGTGATATCAGCTGCGCTTCAGAGTATTCCGGACGAGGTTTATGAAGCAGCCACCGTCGACGGGGCATCGCCCCGGCAGTCCTTCGCCAGGATAACCTTCCCCTTGCTCATGTCGGTCGTCGCCCCGATACTCGTTCTCAGTCTGGCGGGCAACTTCAACAACTTCGGTATAATATACCTTCTGACCGGCGGCGGACCTGCAGTGGCAGGAAGCCGGGGCGCAGGAGCAACCGACATACTCATGACGTGGGTCTACGATCTTGGCTTCCGGCAATTGCAGTGGTCGACCGCGTCTGCCCTTGCAGTGCTGGTATTCATCTTCGTGGTCATATTCAGCCTGATCAACTTCAAGCTCTCAGGCGTGCTCAGCCAGCTCAAAACCGAAGAATAGGGGGAGGTGAGTCAAGATGGCTGCAAGCAATCGGCGTAAGGACGGCAGGCGCAATCCAGTGCGTATTCTGGGCATAGTTGCTATGTACCTGATACTGGCCATGGCGTGCCTCATAGTGCTCTACCCACTTATCTGGGTTTTTTCATGCTCGTTCAAGTCCACTGCGGGCCTTGTAGGTTCCAGTTTGATCCCTGCCAATCCGACGCTGGCGAACTACAGGAAGATCTTCACCGACCCGAACGTCAACTTCGGTCTCTGGTTCTTCAATACTCTCAAGATATCATTGGTCAGCGCCCTGGCTGCACTGGTTCTCACAACTCCCGCCGCTTATGCTTTCTCGCGTATGCGCTTTTCGGGCAGGCTCCATACTCTGATTGGGTTCATGATATGCCAGATGTTCCCGGGGTTCATGGCCATAGTTGCGCTCTACACATTGCTAGGGTGGGCAGGGCTTATCGATACTCATCTCGGGCTGATAATCCTCTATGCAGGAGGCTCAATCCCATTCTCCATCTGGCTGCTCAAGGGCTATTTCGACTCACTGCCCGTGGAGATAGAGGAGTCGGCGATGATCGACGGAGCCACCAAATTTCAGGCGTTCACCAGAATACTGCTGCCCCTGGCAAAGCCTATCCTCTACGTCGTAGGGCTCATCAATTTCCTGGGGCCCTACGCTGAATATCTCCTCGCCCAGGTAGTCATCAACTCGGGAGGCAAGTGGACACTGGCAATGGGAATGAGGAGTCTGACAGTATCGCAATTCGCCACAGACTGGCCGATATTCTCGGCAGTCTCGGTCTTGACGGCAGTCCCGATCGTCATCGTATTCTTGTCGGCCGAGAAGTACATCGTCTCCGGCCTGACAAGAGGGGCAATAAAGTAGAAAGGGTGAACGCAATCCGACAAGGCACTTTGCCAGGTGCGGGCAATGCACAGCCCGGCGGCGCTTATGTGCATGCAACCGGCGCCGGGGCAAGGTCTCGTGCGAGGATTGTCCGGGGCATCCAAAACCATGATTATGCGGGAGGGAAAATAGCATGAAGGTCAATCGTGCGTTTCTGTGTGTTGTTCTTGGCGCGCTGATCCTGTCGCTCGCCGTTATCCCGTCGATGGCGGCAAATCCTCTGGTGGTTTGGTGCGAGACTATCAAGATGAAAA
Organism: Bacillota bacterium; assembly: GCA_019136685.1. Taxonomy (GTDB): domain Bacteria; phylum Bacillota; class DTU025; order DTU025; family DTU025; genus UBA5389. The sequence continues at coordinate 5,437 of JAGVTS010000052.1, forward strand.
CCATCGAACCCCTTGTCGCCGAGTGGAGCAAGACGAGCGGCGTGCCGGTGAAGGTTGAGCCCGCCGGGATCCTGGAGACTGCCAACAAGGTGCAGTTGGCGGGGCCCATGGGCAAGGGGCCCGACGTGTTTTGCTCTCTCTCGGGCACGCTGGGCATGCTGGTTGTTACGGGAACCGTGGCTCCGGTCCACACCGAGGTCATGGACCTGTCGGATTTCATGAAGGTTGGCCTCGACGCCGCTACCTTCGATGACAAGCTGTACGGGGTGCCGTATGACATCTCCGCCGTAGCAATTATCTACAACAAGGATATCTGGCCCGAAC
>JAGVTS010000111.1 GCA_019136685.1 Bacillota bacterium
ACAGACCGAGCTGCTTATGTACGCAACTCCTTCCCCGATCGCTATGCCTTCAACACCCGCGACTCGTTCGCTGTTGGTACACTCCAATAACCTGATGGCGGGAGGGTGCTCGAAAGGGTACCCTCTTACCTGATAAAAGGAATCGTTTGTGGACCTTCGGGCAGTATACAAATGCGAGCCGGACGCCCCGTTGCTGCCTCTTGCGCAGCCGCCACTTCGCGAATAGTCGCTTCCAGATCACTCACAGGTTCCAGCAGCATCTTCTGGGCTTGGGCTGGCGTAATACCCTCTGAGAACAAGTGGACCTGAGCTTTCTGCAGCACCAACGCCAAGACCTGCGCCTGCCACTGGTCAGGCCGGCAATAACCCGCTGAATGCACGAGCTCTAACACGCCCTTTGCGCTCGCGGCCTCCTTGACGATCTCCCCAAACGCCCCATGGCCGGGGATCCCGTCCGAGCACTCGGCAGCCATGACTATCGCTCCGCCAGGCCTAACAATGCGAGCAGCCGCAGACATCCCTTTCACTGTCTGATAGAGATTCTGATCTAGCGGATACCCGCTATTGGTCGCCACGACGACATCAAAGGGCCCAGGCACCGGACGCATCGCCCGTTCCCTTACATATTGCACGCCCTCGCGGTGGACAGCGTCCAGGCTGCCAGCGAAGACAGCTGTCACCTTCTTCTGTTGGTTAAGCGCCACATTGATAATGAAGTCAGGAAGGCACAGGCTTGCGGCCTCGTTCAGCGTCTCCCACAGCGGGTTGCCCTCACGCACTCCCCACGTCGCCTGTGGGTGGGAGATCAGCTCCGCACGGTGTACGTGCTGAACAACCCGCTGCGAGGCCACCCCGGGCACCACTGCCTTGGGCCCACCGCTGAAGCCTGCGAAAAAATGAGGTTCGATAAAGCCGAGCAGAATACGGAAGTCGGCTTCCACGTAGGCATGGTGCAATTCCACAGTTGTGCCATCAGCGAGCCTACCCACGGGGCGCATCGCAGAAGAGTCAGTAGAGAGTGACTGTAAGCTTCGGTAGCGCCGTAGCGCCTCTCTCCCCACTAACTCTGCCAACTCCTCAGGCGTGTTCTCCCGATGAGTACCGAGTGCATTCAGCAGACTGATCTGAGAATTCGGCCGTGTACCATCACAATGCACGATGCACACTCTCTTGGTAGGATCCAACAGCTCGCGTAACGGCGACGTCCCCAACGGATCTGCCAACGCTAGCTTCACCGCCTGCAACGGTGACGCCAGTGCGGGGCTGTGTTGAGGCTCTATCACCTGAGCCCCATCCGGAATCTGAACGCTTAGGCCGCTCCGACCATAGGCCAAGTGAACCAGCATAGACGTCAAACCTCTCTACCCTTTTGGAGAAGCGTTCGCTTTTCGCTCAGAGTGTCCTTCGGCCGAAGCGATTTTCAACTGGATCATACATACTCTGGCGCTGTCCGGTAACAATGGAAGTGATCGAAGTCGCACCTACAAGGAGGCGGATGAAGCTCGTGTCACAACGATGGGTGTTTGTGGGGCTCGTAGTCGAAAACCGACACGAATCTGCACTGGAAATCCAAAAGCTGCTAACCGAGCACGGGGATGCCGTTCTAGGACGACTGGGGGTGCCTCTACCGGAGGTGGGCGTATCCGCGATAGGTCTCATTCTGGATGGCTCGCAGGCGCATGCAGACGTCCTGACAGGAGAACTGCGCAGACTGAATAACATACAGATCTCTACATCCTCCCTCACCAGCGAGTGATCGCTCGTTCTACTGCTTGGGCCTAGCAACCAAGGCGATGGAGAAACCAGCGATGATTGCAGCCGCCAGTCCTAGACCTGTGTACTCGAATACCCCGGAGAACAAACCTTCCCAGCCCATACTGCGAGCTCCGGCTACCACACCACGGGTGACAGACGCGCCGAAGCCACTGACGGGGACCAGCGCCCCGCCTCCCGCCCACCGCTGGAAGGGCTGGTAGATACCAACACCCTCAAGGATCGCGCCTGCCACCGTAAAGAGCACCAGAACATGCGCCGGAGCCCATTTCGTGTACTCATAGAGAAGCTGTGCCAGAACACATACACCACCAGATGCCAGGAAAGCCCATAGGTAGCTCAAGCAGATTCCCTCCTCAAATCACATTCCGTGACGGCATTGTGCAGCAGTCCCGGGCGGTGCTATGTCTCCACAACGATGGCATGCGCCACACAGGGAATCGACTCCCCTTGCTGGTAGGTGAC
>JAGVTS010000178.1 GCA_019136685.1 Bacillota bacterium
CCTGCACGACACTGGACTCGGCAGTCCTGAGTTCCTTGTCAGTGGCGGCGCCGCGTCCATGAAGGTCGCGCATCTTCCCGAGCATGTCTTGCGCGCTCTTGAGCTCGTCCTCTCGCTGCCTCACGCTTGAGCTTGCCTGCTGCACATCGATCTGGTCCTGGACCAAGCGCACAAGCACGTCTCCCGTCTTCACCTCTCGCCCCACATCCACCAGGACTGCGTCAACAACGCCCGACTTTTCTGGATAGACGTCAATCTGGCCAGCTGCGCTCAGATTTCCTGTGGCGGATATGCTCCTCGACAGCGTTCCCCTTGAGACCGGCACGGGTCTGTATGAAGGAACCGCTGTACTCTGAGCGGCCTTCTGCCGGCGCCTCCAGGCAACGCCTCCGGCGACGGCCGCCACCGCCAACAGAGCAATGGCCGTCACCGCAATGGCTCTGCGTTTCATGCTTCGTCACCCCCGTGCATCACGACGTGTATCACAACCTGTCCACAGGATACCAGTTCTGTGTGTCCGTACTGTGAACGTCATATGGCAATGTAGTCGTGAAGGAGGATGACTGGGATGGCTCGCCGAACCCAAGGAGACAGTGTTCTGCGGATCACACATGAGAGGAGCGCCGGATTATTGATTGACTTGTCAGACCGCGACGAGGTGATCGTCGATCGAATCGCGCTGCCGCGCACAGCCCGCGCCATTTGGTTCGGCCGCGGGCTGCTGCAACGGATTGAAGAGGCCCAGGTCAGGACGGTACTGGGTCGGGGAAGTCATCTGAAGGCGCCGACGTGCCTGGTCGTAGTAGGAGCGGAAAGCTCGAAGGCTGCGCCGGTGGCCGATGCCATTGCCAGGCTCGGGCGCATGTTCACAAGCGCGGTGACGTTTCAGGCGCCTGGACGCGCTGACCATGCAGCCATACGATCCGGCGTGAATGCGGCCCGGCGCGCGCGGGCCGATGTCGTTCTGGCCGTGGGCGGAGGCACTACGCTCGATGTCGGCAAGGCAGTATCCGCGCTCGCAGAGCACGATGACGCAGAAGACGTGGAAGGGTTTCAGACTGGCTGTCACAGAGTCAACCCCGCCAGGGCGCTTCCATGGATCGCTGTTCCCACGACTTCGGGCACCGGAGCGGAAAGCACCAATAACGCCGTAGGGCGCTTCCATGGATCGCTGTTCCCACGACTTCGGGCACCGGAGCGGAAAGCACCAATAACGCCGTAGTCGAGCTGGGCGATGAGAAACGAAGCATACGCGGGATACCGCCGCCGAAGCTGATAATGGCCGATCCGGCGCTCACCGATTCTCTGCCATTGCGGTCTACAGCCATTGCCGCGGTAGACGCGCTGTCGCAGGCGCTTGAGGTTCTGACAAGTGCCGGGGCATCGCCCGTTGTGCAGTCGCTGTCCATTGAGGCCAGCGTCAATCTGATCAGAGGAATAGGGTCGCTGATTGCCGCGGGCGCAGACGTCGAGCCAGGCGTGCGAGACGCTCTCAGCTGGGGCAGCCTCCTCATGGGCGTGGCCTTCGCCCACGCGCGCCTGGGCATCCCACATGCCCTGGTGCACTACTGCGCCAGATTTGGACTGGCACACGGGCACATGGTGGGCGTACTGCTTCCTTCCGCAATGCGCGTGCAGGCCAGGCAGGCGGGAGTGCAGGAACGCCTGAGGGGACTCGAATCGCAGCTGCCCGAGACGGCGGGCGGCGTTCTGGAGTGGCTAAGCCGCTCGGTACCGCAGCTTCTGGCTATCGCTGGATTGCCCGCGTCGCTGTGGGATGCCGGTTTCGGACTGCAAGATCTGGAATGGATCGTCCGGGCCGAGATGGCGCATGAGCCCATGTTCGGCATTCCCGAGCACCGCGCCGACCGACACGAGCTGCTGGACGTGCTGAGCGGGGCCTTCCGGGAGCCATAGCAGCGATGATCGCGGGCCAAAACGGCTGGAGCTGGGATAGTGTCACTTATCGGCACTGGTTTCGGAGATAACGGTACTTTTTGAGTGCATCGATTTCGGAGGACCGCCGGATCGCCTCCAAATCGCAAAAGTCGGGGGGTATCCGGCCGGTTCGGGCATGGAACCGAGCAAGGGAAGCGCCCTCGGCATTCGGTAGCCTAC
>JAGVTS010000009.1 GCA_019136685.1 Bacillota bacterium
GAACACCTGGATTTCCCGCATTCCGCTGAGATTGTCCTGCAAAGCTGCGTTCAGATCGCCCAGTCTTGCCTGAGCATAGCGAAAGAGTGGACGGACGTATCGGTTGTACGCGATGAAACCAAGTATGATGAGGGGCATAGGCACTACAGTGTATAGAGCAAGCCTTGGATTGATTGAGAAGAGCACGACGAAGACCCCGGCGACTGTGAGAAGGCTGACGATGGCTTCCGGGATCACATGGGCGATCAAGGACTCAAAATATGCGGTATCATTAATCGCCCTGGACATGATCTGGCCTGTCTGGGTGTGCGAATAGTACTTCGGAGACAGTCTTTGTAGATGCTCATAGATCTCCTTCCGAGACGCCGCCACACTGCCCCATCCTGCAACGTGAGTAGCCCACACCTGCAGGGCTCGAAGTGCGGGCCTGAGGGCGTACACGAGGAGCAGAATGGCGGATATGTTGATTACTTGACTTGCTGCTGCCGTCCCGTGGCCGAGACTTTGCTCAATGGCGCCGATGAGGCTTCTTATGAGCCAAGGGCCCGCGAGACTAGCGGCGGTCACCCCCAGCATTGCGATGAGCGCTATCACCATCCAGCGCCAGTAGTCGCGTGATATCACTACGAGACGGGCTATGTGTCGCAAAACCGAGTCACCTCACTATGTGTGTTCGCTCTCTTTGGGAGAGCTCCTGCGAAGGGAATCGAGTCGCTTGAGCGAATGTACAGACAATGGGATGAGGGAGGCGGATAGTGACAGTTGAACAGAATGATCGCTCCAAGCGGAGACTTAATACTGATGACCTTTGTTCCGAGAGAACCGCTTGGAAACGAGAAAGAAATGTACTTCGTCGGGGACTTGGATTTTGATTGAATCGCCGCGCATACTGGGAATTACGCCAGACAGCATGTACCGTCGAAAGCCAAAGCGAATACAGTTGTAGCAATTCGCAGTCAGCGTTAGGTAGCGCCCGAATGGCAGTCTGCGCGTCGAAGACCGTGGGCTCGATCAGCGAGCTGTCGTCCGTAATGTATTCGTTGACCGCATGGTTTTCCGACAGGCTTTTGGCGAGACCGTACGGAAAAGCGTACGATTCTACAGCCTCATCTCTGCCCGAACGCAATCAGCAGCTGCGCTTCCTTTGCCGGGCAGATGGCACTCGGCGAAGGCACAGCTAGAGCTGGTGGGGTAATATGACACGCCCACGACGGGCCTTTACCGCCCAGTCCGGATCTTTGAGCAGCGCTCGACCTATGCCGACCAGATCGGCTCTGGATTCGCTTATTATGGAGTCTGCCGTGGCGGGACTCTTGACGCCGCCGGTCACGATCACGGGCGCTCCGCAGACGGCCTTTACTCGGCTGCTGATGTCGGCGAAGAAGCCTTCGCCCTTCCATTCAAAAGGCTGATACCCTCTGAGCCCGCCCGATACGTCTATCACATCCACGCCTGCGGCCACCATACGGGGCGCGATTTCCCGAGCATCTTCAGGCGTGATCCCGCCGGGCAACCCGTCGTCTGCGCCCAGGCGGTACATGATAATGAGCTCGGGCCCCACCGCTTTCCTCACCGCGCGTATGACGCGAAGGGGCAAGAGCAGCCTTCCCTGAGGGCCGTCACCATACTCATCATCGCGCGTGTTGGTCACCGGCGACATGAACTGGTTAAGCAAATACCCGTGTGCGCCGTGCAGTTCCACACCATCAAACCCCGCGTCTGCCGCCCGTCGGGCGCATGCAGCAAAGGCATTGATCACCTGATCTATCTGTTGTGCATCCATGGCAACTGCAGCCGGTTCATTAGGAGATGCCTTAACGGCAGAGGGGGCAATCGGCGCCTGGCCGATTACCTCAGCGGCGGCCCGTGCGCCCGCATGGGTCAGCTGGACCACAGCCCCGGCGCCGTGGCGATGAATCTCGTCCACCAGCGGTCGCAGAAAACCCACGTGGCCATCGGATACCAGCCCCAGCTGTCGTCGATGCCGCCGGCCCGACGGCAGGATGTAGGTGTGTTCAACGATGATGAGGCCTACACCTCCCGCGGCCCGAGCACGGTAGTATTCACTTGTTTCGGGCGTGACATAACCCTCTTCGGTTCCTGTGTAGCTTGCCATCGGAGGCATGACAATCCTGTTCCTAAGCTTGAGCCCGCGTATGTCGATTGAAGAAAACAGACCTGACATGGGTTTGTATCGAACCTCCCAATCTACAGTCCTCAGCGGTTCGCCTTTCCGGTAACGCTGTCAATCGTGATTCTGATCACTCCGGTATTGGCAACCGTTCCGTTACTACATACGAAGGTTGCCCCCGGTGCCAGGCGCTCCGTCAACCCGGCAACTAGTCGGCGTTTCGTCGCCGCATCTTCCACCAATTCCGCCCGACCGAACGCGGCGACGCTGGTGTATCGAGTGGTCAACTTCTCGACGTCGATCTCGATCACGTTGTACACCGTGTAGCACACTCGAGCGTCCTTTCGAATGCTGTCGAGCTTCCGGCCGCAAACCGCGCAATGGATGACAATGCAGCTGTCCACCATCGCATGGTTCACGGGCACAGCGTATGGCCCGCCGTCGGCGTCGATCATTGATAACACCCCGTGCCTGGCCCTGGCCAGAAGGTCCATAGCCTCCCCGACCGGGACCTCTCTATCGGCCCGGCGCATTCAATCGCCTACTTCTTTGCTGCAGGATCCTTGGTGCAGACCAAGTCAGGAAGGTCCCGACGAAGCAATGCCCAATGATAGTATACGACAATCTTCTGTCAACTTACTACGAGACTTCAAGCCAGCACCTCCCCAACCCAAGCCCGAGCGACTACGAAACGGTAGCGCTAGACCGGGCATTTCGAGAATGGTGGTCAGCAGAGAGTCGCGCCGGGATCACAGCGAGAGCAGTTCGGGCAGAGGAGAACCCGACCCGAGGGCGGATCCGGTGATAGATCTGGGGATAGAGAGGCGACCACCACAGCTCAACGATATACCCCCGGGGGTATCTAGGCAGAGATACCGTCAGATTTTGATGGTAGTTTCGCCGAAAGACGCAATTCCTGAGTACATCGATTTGGACTGGGGGCGACGGGCTGGCCGATCGGCCTTGCGAAGCGCGCTCTTGGGGTCGACTGAGTCCTATTGTTTGGCATTACGCCAGAAAACTATGCCGCCAACCATGCAGCGTTGCCATATAGATCCATATGATGGGATATCCCGGCGCTTACCTTGCCCGGTTCCACGCCCGGGTTGGCCGGATACCCCCCGGTTTTCGTGATTGGGGGGTACTCCGGCGACCCGTCGAAATCGATGTACTCAAAAACTGCGGGTATCTCGGAAACTAGTGACGATAATTAACGATATGCCAGCTCTAGCCGTGTTATCGCACGGTGTCCGTAGCTAAGCCAGCTGAAACTACACGTTACCCATATCCATGGATCAGCCCGGATACGAAGGCCGAAGCGCCCCGGATATCCACATATTGCAGCTGAACGGGAGACCGCTGATGCCGTACCACAAGTACCCAAACTGCAGCGACCGGCCGACGACCGGGCCGGCGACCTGCTTAGGCCCGGAAACGCTAGTCACAGGCGAAAGAGGCTTTACACAGGCCTTTAGCGAAATGGGCTTTTAGCAGGGGATTAGCGAACCTACAACAAATATGGGTGGTTTTCCGACGTACCTCCTCAGGATGTGGCAGGTTTGGACGGCCAGGAGGAGCAGGTCGACCGAATCTGGGTTTTCCCGGTGGATTGGAGACCGCCTGAGAGCCTTTCCCGACGGCTCGGGAAACCTGCGCGCATAGCCATATTATGCAACCCGACTCTGCCTGCGGATTTGCCGGCGGTGTGATGCCCGAAAATGGGGGCACCGTCGCCTGCGCGAGTTCTGACAACTCGTACCTGCCAAACCACCCAGGATCCGAGGAGGTTACTCAGAGAACCTGCCGGAAAACGAATAGGACGAGCCAGAATCTGGATGAGCCAGATGGGCATGTATCGGGGAGCCCGTAGTCCCGTTCCAGGGCGAATAGGGTGCCCCGGACCCCCCGTTCGGGCCCATCACAGGCGAACGCCGCACCCAAAAACATCCATGGATATGGGTAACGTGTAGAGCCAAAAGGCCCTTTCAGCGAGGATGGCTCCGTCTCCGATCACTCGGGCGGCTATACCTTTGTCGTCGCGTGCGTTCACGTCAGCGCCCGCCGACACCAGTGTGCGGATGATCTCAAGATCGGCGCCGTGGTGTGCAGCGAACATGAGGGGCGTCCTGCCGTCATTGATCGTTTCATTGACATTGGCTCCGCGGTCGAGGATGTCGCGAATCTGAGTCGCCGTATAGCTCGGATCGAAGGGCAGCAGGGAGGGCGTGTTCGATGGAATGGTTCCCATGGCGAATACCTCCTCACCAAGAGACGAGGATCGGGGAGAATAGTGAATATTGCCATACATGCTAAGTGTTCGCCGATAGGCGGAGATGGACATTCAGGGAGGATGACGAGCGACGATGATGACGAACGGCGGCGGAGGTGCTAGGTCTCAGCGGAGTCGAGGAATATGGAGGAAATGCTGGAATCGTGGCGAAAAACACCATTGAGTGCAGCGTTTGGATGGAGGTTTCTTCGAGATGGGCAAGGTCGAGCAGGGGTTGAAGTCGCTGATCGGCTTAGTCTCGCAGGTTTACCCCTCATCGCTAGGATTGAGTGACGCGGCGACGGCGCTGGGCGTGTCCGATCGCACTGTCCGTAGGCATGTGGCGAAAGCGCGTTCACAGGGATTTGGGCTGGATATTCGCGGGAGGACGATATTCGTCACAGACTGCATACCTGCTATCCCCCCAGAGTCAGACGACGAGCTTCATCTGGACGATGAAGAACTCGCCGTCTGTCTCGCCATAGAGGAACTGGCGCATTCCACCGGCAGCTGGCCTTGTCGTGAAGACCTAGTCCGCCGCGTGGCAGAGCACCTGTGCACTGAGGAATACAGGGTGGAGGCGGCTATCGACGGGCTGATCGCCAGCGGGCTTGCCGAAAGCGTTAACCGGTCTGTGAGGCCCAGGCGGATACCGACTGCAGCGTACGCCCTTACTACTGAAGAGGTGTCGCGTCTTCTGGACCTGATCCGCACCGAACGCGAAGTAGGGAACAGGGGGAAAGCGCTTGCAAGAGCCGAGGGGAATCTGATCCGGTATGCAATGCAAAGTGGCGATACGAGCGCCCTCGATCAGTACACATCGCGCAGGTGGGTTCGGTACTTCCAAGGCAGGCCGCGTGGGCAGAGAGCCGAGTTTGAGCGGCACGCTGAGTTCATCGATGAGTGCATTGCCAGGCGTCACCGGTTGCTCACCGTGTATCGCCCACGCCGGGGCGGTATGCAGGAGCAAGTAGTGTGCCCTCTGGGGACGGTCTACTATTGGGCGCAGGACGACTGGTACCTTGCAGTGCTGGGTTCTAGCGAGAGAGTAAACCTTCTGCGCGGATCGCGCATCTCGTCACTGCGCGAGACCTGGCTTACATTCGACTACCCCGAGGACTTCGATCTTGCGGAGCGCGTTCTTGAGCCGTGGGGCATGGAGATGAGCGGTGTGCTGCATGACGTAGAGGTGCGTTTCTTTGACGACTTCCGCGTGATTGACAAGGTACGGGGGCACGTGGCTTACCGCCCCAGCGC
>JAGVTS010000075.1 GCA_019136685.1 Bacillota bacterium
TCGGGCGGGCGGGAACCCTTGAAGGAGCGGATTATCGGCCACTGGGCCACTTCGACGATGCCCTGGCAGATGGTTTGCGAATCGGCTGAGGCCAGGGCGGAAATGGCTCGGTGGCGCCAGGCGAAGGCGGTGTTCTTCGAGATCCCGAGCCTTGCCGCGGTGTCGCGCACGGAGAGGCGTTCCACCATGCACAGGCAGAAGTCGAGCCAGAGGTCGCGGCGGCGCATGCGATGGAGCACGCTGCCTGTGAGGTCGGTGAAATAGCAAAGGCAGCCTTTGCACTTGTAGCGCTGGACGGCGCCGCGCTTGCCGTAGCGGACCACCCGGAGGCTGCGGCAGCGGGGGCATACCGGGCCATGGGGCATGAGCGCATCGCGGATTTCCCCGACGTACAGCTCCTGCCGAGGGCCTCTTGTAGGTAACTCGCCGCGCTTCTCGCTAATTGAGAGCGCGAGCGCGGCGAGCTTCTCTTCACTTGGCCTGAGGCAGGCGACAGGCGACTCGGAATCGGCACGGAGCAGGGATACTGGGAACACCGGCATCAGCACCTTGATACTATAATATCAGTCACATGCTACCATATAGCCCGGGAGCCGTCAACCATGAATTGGGACACGGGATAACGATTTCGGGAGGCGACTCACCGGTTCGCGTGGCAGGTATTCCCACACAGCAGCGCCTCTCATCGCTGTGGCTACATCGATTATGCTGTTCACAACGTTTTGGGTGTTCCGGGGGATTAGACCGGCGCTACCTTGCTAAAGCCGATGCCATGGGAGATGGAGCGCATTCGCCCATGCGAAGGACAAGGCCTCACGCATGCAGAATTATCAGAGTGTTGCGTGTGTGTGCGTGCAGCGCTGGCGGGCTATCCGGAAGTAGCAGGACTACGCGATGGGGGAATGTGATGTGGAACGCTATGCGACCATTGTGGGCACTGGCATGTACCTTCCCGAGATTGAGGTATCCAATGCTCGTCTTGCAGAACACTTCGAGAGAGTGATGCCCGGCGCGGGCATGGGCACGGTGGTCGGCAAGTTTGAAGCTGCCACCGGCATAAGGCGTAGATGGTATGCGCCGCGCGATTGGGCTACGTCCGATCTTGCGGTGCGCGCGGGCCGGCAGGCGCTGGACGCGGCNGCTACGTCGGTTGTGGTCCAGCACAAGCTGGGCGCGCATAATGCGGGCACGTATGACGTGGGTTGCGCATGCGCGTCTTTTCCCACTGCGATTGCTGCCGCCGCCGGCCAACTGGTCACGAACAACTGGATGAAGTATGTTCTGGTGATCAGCGCCTACATGATGAGCAAACTGGCCGCTGACGATGATGTGACGCGGTTCTACTACGGAGATGGGGCAGGGGCCGCAGTGATGGCTATCGACAGCAAACCTGGATTCATAGCTGCCTCCTACAACGCGGACGGCTCATACCACAGAAACTGGGGCATCTACTCCGGCGGCACTTTTGAGCCTGCTACGTGCGAGTCTGTGCAGGCAGGACGAACGCAGGTAAGGTTCATCGACAAGTATCCTCCTGAGGTGAACCACGAGGGATGGCCCAGGATTGTGCGCCTCCTTACCCAGCGCGGCGGCTTTCGGCCTAACGATATCGATATGGCCATATTCACACAGGTGCGCCTAGCGTCCATCAAGTTGGTCATGGAAGACCTGGGTCTTCCCCTGAAGAAGACTCACTGGATCATGGAGGACTGCGGCTACACGGGTTCTGCTTGCGTCCCCATGGCGTTGGACGACGCTGTTCGCAAGGGCAGGGTTCATTCGGGCGATTTGGTTGTGCTTGTAGGATCGGGTGTGGGCTACAACCAGGCGGGCGTGGCGCTCAGGATGCCGTAGTCCGCTTTAGGATTGATCGGAGGCGTACCAATGGCAATGGGCAACCTGGAAGGTGTTCATTCGGACTTCGTTCAGCTGGAAGGCGCGAGGCGCATCAGGTGTCACGTACTGACTGCCGGGGAGCGGGCCGGCGAACCCGTACTGTTCATACACGGCAATGCATCGTCCGCAACGTTTTGGCAGGAGGCAATGGTCCGTCTGCCGTCGC
>JAGVTS010000011.1 GCA_019136685.1 Bacillota bacterium
CTTCTTGGCCAGCTGAGGAATGGACTGGCCGCGAGCAGGGTTGTTGGGGATCAAAGAGAGGTCAGCTACAGGGTCGATCACCAACGGGTCCTCATGGGGTTCACCGATTACGAAGATAATGTCCGGCCTAAGCTGCTTGACCTTACGGATAGCAGCCACAGTGCCCGGCACTCCCTGGTTGACCACGATGGCCTTGATGGCCGGATCGGCGGCAAGGCTCGTGATCTGAGCGATGTAGGTTTCCTGCTCGGCCATGAAGTTGTCGGGATAGGTGCGGTGCTCGATCATCCCGGGGTACTTAGCGACAACGAATTCGGCCCCACGATATTCATCTTCGCCCTGTGATACTGTGCCGGTGACAACACCGATCTTGAACGCAGGGGCGCCAAACGATACGCTGGCGACACCGAGAACCAGGATAAGCGCAGCGATTACCAGTATGCTTCTCTTTAACATCTAGGCGCTTCTCTCCCTTCCATTCTTCCGGGGTTGCTGTCTCGGCGACACTGACCCCGGTATATAGGTTGAGAGTCATTATTCGCCTTCACTGTGCAGTTTCCTGCTTGCAGCCCAGCCTTGTGTTTATTCCCTGCCGCTCCTTGCGCGCACACGATCCAGATTTCCCTCGATTCGCTGGACAGGACTAATCGCAGTCTCGTTGTAATTGTATGATTGGACAAAAGCCATGCCGCCTGTCCGGCCCGAATAGAGTGGACAGAAAGTACGTGCTTCGAAAGGAATGAGCCTGCCATGAGTTCTGTTGAGGACAGAGAACGCGAGATAATGTTGGAGTTGGTCCGAGTGACTGAGACTGCTGCGCTGCGCGCAGCCCGCTGCATGGGGATGGGCGACTGCAATCTGGTGGATGACGCGGCAGTCGACGGCATGCGCGGGATGCTGTCACTCATAAACATCAACGGTACAGTAGTGATAGGCGAAGGCGAGAAGGACCAAGCGCCGATGCTGTATTGTGGCGAGAGGGTGGGTACCGGCCGCGACGAGTGCGATGTCGATCTGGCCGTCGATCCTGTGGAAGGCACGAGACTCGTGGCCAACGGCCTGCCTAACGCCATATCGGTGATGGTTGTGGCTGATCGCGGCGCCCTGATGCCGGTACCCACATTCTACATGCACAAGATCGCGGTCGGCCCGGAAGCTCGAGACTACATCGACATAGATGCCCCTGTCCGCGAGAACCTGCGCGTCGTAGCTGCAGCTCTGGGCCGCAAGGTTCGGGATCTCACAGTAGTCATCCTGAACAGGCCCAGGCACGACCAGCTTATCAGCGAGGTGCGCGAGTGCGGGGCCAGGATAAAGCTGATACAAGACGGCGATGTCGCCGCAGCAATATCGACTGCCCTTCCCAATACAGGCGTCGACATGCTAATGGGGATAGGCGGCGCGCCGGAGGCCGTGCTCACGGCGGCCGCCATCAAGTGCTTGGGCGGCGAACTCCAGACGAAACTATGGATAAGGGATGACGAAGATGCGGCCCGTGCTCGGGAGCGCGGCTTCGACGATATGGAGCGCGTGTACTGCTCTGAAGACCTAGCGCACGGCAACAGCATTGTGTTCGCCGCCACGGGCATCACCGACGGCGATATGCTGCAGGGCGTTAGGTACTACGCCCAGAAGGCTACTACCGAATCCATAGTTATGCGCATGCTGACCGGCACCGTCCGCCGCATACACACCACACACGATCTTTCACGGAAGACCCTACGGTCGTTTAAGGCCGGCCAAGAAATGATACCGTGAACTCGGCGCCTCCGGCGGCTTTGCCATCGGCTCTGATCTGCACATCGGCGAGATAACGGCCCGGCGGCAACACAGCGCCCGCGAGCTCCGCGCGAAATGCCCGCACGCACCCTGGCAGCGCCAGCGCCGGCCCGAAGTCGGCTTCCGCGGCACGCGACCCGTCGGCAGCCGTGATGAACACCCGCCCGTCGACCCTTGCATATGCGCCGCCCTCGTTAGCGACTCGTAGTGCTAGCGTGGGGCGGCCGTTTTCACCCCCTGAGGCGCGTGCTTCTACCACTGCGAGCCGGGCACGGTCGCGCCACGACAGCCTTACCATTACGGGAAGTACTATCCTGCTACCGACCTCTAGGCCCCCGGGCGCAAGCTGGGCGCGCACAGGCGCGCTCGTAATAATCAGCGCGGCACAGAGCCCGCTCCGGTCCGGCATGTTAGTGTATGCCCGGTCCAGCTCCAGCCTGACCGTAGCGGCTCTGCCAGGCATCACAGTCACCGGCTCCGCTGGTGACAGAATGAGCGCAGCGCCGACCTCCGGCGGGCACGGCAGCACATCTATGCTGCCATCCTCGGTATGTGCAATCCCCGCGATCTGGAGGTCCACTACGACCGGGGCCGTGCCGCGGTTCGCCACGCTTATCTGCCCGACCCGGGTATCGGGCAGCCACAGAAACCGGCTTAGCTCTTTTTGGATGATTGCGGGCGTGACAACCAACCCTGACACGCCTCCGGAAAGCCAATGGCCGTCTGCCCCCAAAGGCGAGCACGCCGCGATAGACAGCGCAACGGCAAGCACTACAGCGAGAGCCATTCGTGTCATTGACATTTGCCTACAGGCGTGGCTCAATTGCAAATCGGACCGTTATCGTGTATGGCGTTGATGGGTTGTCAAGAGGAGGATCGGAATACTCCACAACCTGACGGAATGAGATGAGCTCCAAGTCTCCCCCGTCGGCGCTGGGCCCTCCGAGACGTATCGTAGCAGGCGTCACAGATATCGGTTGGAAGTCGCCGCCACTGCATTTCCATTCAAGCGGGTTGGACAGCAAGTCGAGTGCCCCAGGGCCCTTCAAATACGGCGTGCTGCAGTTGATTGTGGCCTTGTAGTCCACGTTGCTGAACATGGTAACCGTGACCGCATTCTCGATAGCATTGGCTCCAGGGCACATATCGTTCCACTCGATCGAGTCGGGCGAGATGGAGATGCTAACCGCGGGTACAATCCTTCCCTGAACCATGAGGCTACACTCTTCCTGGCAATTTGCGTACATGCTCCACGTTGCCAGCGCAGCAAGGACCATGAAAAGCGCGACACGGACAACTGCCGCATGACTTCGGCCGGGCTTCGGCCTAAGCGGAATCGTGATCATACGTGAAACCCCTCCTTGATACAGTTTTCAAGAAGGGGCATTCCCGCTCGTGCCATATTATTCCTCTCACACTTAAGGGCGATTTCAGATCGCCCAACCTGGTGATATTCCAAAGATCCTTGCAGCGTTGGCCGATGTCGCCGCAGCTACTTCCTCAAATGAAGTGTTCCGGATCTCCGCGATCTTCCGCGCCGTCTCCACAACGTAAGCAGGTTCATTCCGTTGCCCACGGTACGGACTCGGGGGAAGGTATGGAGAGTCGGTCTCTACCAACAGGCGATCTAGTGGGATCTGCCCGGCAACCTCCGCCTGCTTTCGAGCGTTCCGATAGGTAACCGGCCCGGCCAGAGAGATGTAGCATCCAAGCTTCGCCAGTTCACGCGCCATTTCCGCGCTGCCCGAGTAGCAGTGCATAACGATCGCCGGGATATGACGGGCGTACTCCCGCACCACTTTCAACGTATCGCTATGAGCGTCACGGTTGTGGATCTGCACAGGCAGGCCTATCTGCCGCGCCAAGTCCATCTGAGCACGGAACACTCTCAGTTGATCATCGCGAGGAGACAGGTCGCGGTAGTAGTCGAGGCCTATCTCGCCTATGCCTACCACCTTAGGAGCAGACAAGATCCTCGCGATCTCCCCGATCTCCTCGTCTGCGACCCCTGCTGCCTCATGCGGATGAATCCCGGCCAGCGCATAGACTTCGGGATAGGCCGCCGCGATCGCGACCGCCGCCTTCGATGACGCTACGTCGCCGCCTGGGTTTATGACGGCCCCCACTCCTGCCGCCCGCGCTCTGGCCATGGCCATGTCGATTTCGTTCGAGAATGCGCCGTCATCCAGGTGCGCATGGGAATCGATAATCAACCGCTACTTCACCTTGCTCCCGGACGCAATCGGGCGATCCAGAGTGAGCACGGAAAGCTCCTTGGGATCTTTCGCGGTCGACGCAGCCAGCAGCATGCCATTGGAGACTTCGCCTCGCAGCGTGGCAGGCTTCAGATTAGCAACCACAACAACCTGCTTGCCCACCAGTTCCTCCGGCGAGTAGTGCCGGGCGATCCCCGCAACGATCTGCCGGCGCTCCTGCCCCAGGTCTACCTGGATCTTGACAAGCTTGTCGGATCCGGATACCCTCTTGGCCTCCAAGATAGTAGCCACTCGCAGATCCACCCTGGCAAAGTCCTCAATTCCTATAAGATCCGACTCAGGAGGCGCAGGCTCATCCGCGGGCCTATCCGCCGGTTTGCCTGCGGATACCGATGCAACCTCGGCCTTTGTGTCGAAACGAGGGAACACAGGTTCGCCGCGCCGAACCCGGATGCCCGGCGCCAGGCCGCCCCAGCGCGTCGCGTCCCATCCGGCATCCGAAGGCTCACCGTCCAGGCCAAGCTGCGTCCATATCTCGGCCGCCTTTCGGGTCAGCACAGGCGACAGCGCCACGGTGGCAATGCGAAGGCTCTCAGCCAGATTGTACAGAACAGTGCCCAGCCTGCGCCGGCCCTCATCCGTCCTGGCCAGTAGCCATGGAGCGGCCTCGTCCACATACTTGTTGGCCGCGCCGACCAGGCGGAAGACCTGAGCCATACCCTCTTGGAAGTCCAATCTATCGAAAGCGCCCGCCGCCTTTTCAATAGTCTCGCCCGCGAGCTCCGGAATGGCCCGGTCCAGGTCGGTCCACTCGCCGGCCGCCGGTATGACACCGCCTGCGAACTTGTTTATCATCGCAGTAGTTCGGCTCAGTAGATTGCCCAGATCGTTGGCGAGATCGGCGTTTACCCTGTAGATGAAGGACATGCGGGAGAAATCCGCATCCTGCCCGAATGGCGCCTCTCGCAGGACGAAGTAGCGGAGCGCATCCACCCCAAACTCATCTGCATATTCCTTCGGCTTGATCACGTTCCCCTTGGACTTGGACATCTTCTCGCCCTCAACAGTCCACCAGCCATGCCCGAACACGCATTTGGGTAGCGGCAATCCCAGCGACATGAGAACAGCGGGCCATATCACCGAGTGGAATCTGACGATCTCCTTGCCCACGACGTGCACATCAGCCGGCCAGTATCGCTCGAACCGCTCCGGATCATCGACGTATCCGATGGCCGTGAGGTAGTTCGTTAGCGCGTCAAGCCACACGTACACAACATGACCCGGGGCGAACGGCACCGGGATGCCCCACTTGAAAGTAGTACGCGACACACACAGGTCTTCCAGTCCGCCTTTTATGAAATTGACCATTTCATGGCGCCTGCTGGCCGGCTGGATGAAACCTGGATTCGCTTCTATATAGCGTAGCAATGGCTCACCATACTTGGATAGCCTGAAGAAGTAGCTCTGCTCTTGCAGTCGCTCCACGGGGCGTCCGCAATCAGGACAATTGCCCTCCTTAAGCTGCGCTTCGGGGAAAAAAGCTTCACATGGAGTGCAATACCAGCCTTCGTACGAACCCAGGTATATATCACCTGCATCGTACAGTTTCTGGAACACTTGCTGCACTGCCCGTACGTGCTCGGCATCGGTGGTGCGGATGAAGTGATCATTGGAGATGTCCAGCTCACCCCAGAGGTCCCTAAAGGCTGCCGTTATCCGGTCGACATACTCCTTCGGGCTGTGCCCCTCCGCCACAGCCTTGCGCTCGATCTTCTGCCCGTGCTCGTCAGTGCCGGTCAGGAAGATGACGTCATACCCGCGCATCCTCTTGTATCTGGCAAGTGCATCGCAGGCGATGGTGGTATAGGCATGGCCCAGATGAGGTAGATCGTTCACGTAGTATATCGGTGTAGTCACGTAGAAAGGTAGTCCACTCATGAAAAGCCCTCCTGTATAGCTGCCGGATTTCAGGCTAACTCGACTATATCCTCTGCAGTTCTGGACTGTCAAGGAATCCCTTGCAGTTGAAATTCCCTCCTGAACGTGGTATTTTAGTGCCGAGGTGAAAGGAATGGCCATTGGCGCACTGCACCTGCAGCACAAACCATCGATCATCGTAGCTTTGGGCGCCGCCGCGCTACTGGCGCTGGCCCTGGTCTCACCGTGCGCAGTTTCGGCCTCAGCATCTTCGATCCCGCCGCGAAGTGAACTCGCGGGGCCGCTCACGCTGGCCTCCGCGCGATGGGAAGGTCTGAACCTAATCATATCATTCCGCGAAGGCCTTAGCTTCACGATTCCAGGCGATGCAGGCTACATGGTGTACGAAAGGAACGGCAGCAGCGGCATGCGCCACCTGTGCGTCTCCTCCCACAATAAGCTCGGGCTCGCTTTTGAGCTGCTCATCGATGTCTTCCAGCTAGATGCGGTACCGGTGACTCCCATCGACATTCTGGGAAGGAGTATCCTGTTCGCAGGCCGCAGGGCCGTAGTGGTCTATTCCGATGGCATCGAGTTGGCCGGGTTATCGGGATTCGATGTGACCATGCAAGGCGTATCATACGACCGTCAGGCGCCCATGACTGATATTCGCGCCGTGTTCCTGACGGATCTTCGAACAGGAATTCTGTTCACTCTAGTCGAGCGGCAGCATCGGCCTGCCGAGCACGCAGAGGCGCTCGACAGCATACTGGCAACGCTTCGCCTTGCAACCGATGATGGTGGAAACGCGTAACATCCCCGGGCAGTATGTCCAAATGGACAAGAAATCGGCCGAAAAATTGTATCTTTGCCACTTGACTCCTCTTGGAAACTCTACTATTATTTTGCTTAGGGATACCACGGAACCATATTGAAGGGGGGCTGCAGAAATGAAGTCTACAGGCATTGTCCGTAAGGTGGACGAACTGGGTCGTGTCGTCATACCCATTGAACTTCGCAGAACGTTGCAGATCGCGGAAAAGGACTCCCTGGAGATCTATGTTGATGGGGAAAAGATCATACTAAAGAAATACGAGCCCGCCTGCATCTTCTGCGGCAATGCGGACGGAATCCGTATCTTCAAGGACAAGAACATATGCAAGGAGTGCTTCGATCTGATGAAGAGCGTGGGTTAGGGCAACCAACCCATCATCTCCACTGAGCACTCTGAGCAGTCCGACGGTAGAAGGCACCCGCGCTCCGGCGCTCGGTGCCTTCTGCTATTCCCGTGAACTCCTCTCACGCAGGCTCCTAGCCAAAGTATATGCGATTAATCTCATCCGTGTAGCTGCCGTCCTCTCCGTACAGAACAAGGGTCGGCATGACCTCGAGGGTGGCTTTGGACTCTTTCACCGCCTCGGCCAGCACCATCATTGGAGGCGAGGTGGATCTGGCCTGGACGAACCGAAGACGCGCAGGTTCAAGGCGAGATGCCCGCATCGCAATGAGCAGGTCCGTCAGCCTGGCCGGACGGTGCACCATCGCCAGCCTGCCGTGGCTCTTGAGCAGCTTCCCAGCTGCAGTCGTCACATCCTCTAGCGTGCACGCCACCTCGTGCCTAGTCAGCGCCAGTTCCTGCTCCGTACTGGGGACTCCCCGATCCATCCGAATGTACGGCGGGTTTGACAGTACCACATCAAAGCAGCCGGCGCCGAACACATCGACTGCGTGCTTCAGATCGTCATGGACGATCTCAATCTTGCCGGCCAGACCATTCAGCTCCACGCTCCGGCGAGCCATGTCGGCCATGTCGGCTTGGATCTCGACACCGACCATCCGGCCGGGCGCCCGTCGCGCCCACACCAGTAGAGGAATTACGCCGGTGCCGGCGCCCAGATCGATGCAGCGGTCTCCCTGCTTCACGGTGGCGAACTCCGAAAGCAGTACTGCGTCCGCGGAAAATCGGGGTCTGGCCGGGTTCTGTATTATCACCAGACCCGAACGCTGCAAATCGTCCACGCGCTCGTACGGATGCACAATCACGTCGCGCCCTGCCGCGCCCGCCATTTTACTCAGTCGCCTCGCTCTCGGGCTCGACTTCTGCGGCCGGCAGCGACGCGCGTTGCCCGTCGTCGAACCTCACTGTGACGCTCACTGTTTCAGGATCGACCGACAGCACCTTCCCCGTTCCTATGGGGGTCACAACCCTCACGCCAGGAGCAGGCAGATCATCCCTGGATGCCTTCCGTGGACACGACTCATATTTCAGGCAGCACATCAGCCTGCCGCATATTCCGGAGATCTTGGTGGGATTCAACGACAGGTTCTGCTCCTTGGCCATTCGTATCGACACCGGCTCGAAATCGCCCAGAAAAGACGCACAACACAGAGCCCGTCCGCACGGCCCCATTCCGCCAAGCATCTTGGCTTCGTCCCTCACGCCGATCTGCCTTAGCTCGATTCGAGTACGGAAGACAGAAGCCAGGTCGCGGACGAGTTCTCGGAAGTCCACCCTTCCTTCGGCGGTGAAGTAGAAAACCACCTTGCTGTTATCAAAGGTGTATTCAACATCCACGAGCTTCATGGGCAGGTTGTGTGAAGCGATCTTCGCAAGGCCAATGTCAAATGCCCGCCTAGCCTTTTTCTGGTTCTCCTCCACCTGGCGCTTGTCGTCGGACGTGGCCGCCCTGAGCACCTGTTTGAGCGGCTGGACGATGTCGCCCTCCGGCACGAGTTTGGGGCCCACAACAACCTCGCCGTACTCGGTGCCGCGGGCCGTCTCCACTATTACGCCGGTTCCCGGCGCAACCTTATGCCCGTCGGGATCGAAATAGTAAATCTTGCCTGCCTTCTTAAACCTGACACCAACAACACAGACCATGATCCGGCCACCTTTTCATTGCGTTCATCGCGCTAGAGCCAGGCAGAGCATGAGATCGTCCATGGCCAGCCTGGCATTGGCGTTGGCATCGAGAGCGCGGGCGGTCTGCATCACACGAATAGTCCACCTGCCAAACAGCGCAGGTGAACCGCGGGCCGCGTCCTCTTCCAGCGCCTTCATGTAGTCCCGGTTGATAACAAGCTCATCATCTCCGGTCAGGCTCAGCACGAAGAGATCCCGGAACCACCCAGCCATGCAATCGCACGCCCCGGTAGGAGTGGCTATCTCCAGCGCCTCTCGGGACGCCGCTTCCCCTTGCCCGTCCGCGTCCTGCGCCCGTGCATGGGCTTTCTTCAACTCGTCCAGCAAACCCTCTGAGGCATCGAGCGCCAGAGCCCCGTCGCCGCACCACATCACGCTACGCACCTTTGATATTATTGAGCCCCTCAGCTCGAAGTAATCGTGATCCGATGCCAGACTCACCAAGCGTCCCGGCAAACCTCCCGACAGCGCCGCCAGAAATCGGGCACGCTCGGGCGACAGGCTAAGCCGGCTACCTGCCCACTCCGCCATGGCGCCCATATCCACCGTTCCCAGCCTTATGCTGTGACAGCGGGACGCGATCGTCGGCAACATCATCTGCGGGTCCTGCGCGACCAGGATTATGAGCGAGCGCCCCGGGGGTTCCTCAAGCACCTTCAGCAGGCAGTTCTGCGCCTCTTCAGTCATCTGGTCGGCATCGTCTATCAGCCACGTCTTGAGCTCAGATTCGTTGGCCTTAAGCGATATTCGCCATTGCATCTCCCTGATTTGAGCGATCTTGATGGTGTTGCCGGACGGGACAATGACCGAGACATCCGGGTGCACGCCACTCACGATCTTTGCACAATTGGCGCATTCACCGCAGTACCAAAGAGGCGACTCCGGCGGCGCCTGGTCTTTGAGCGAACAGCCGGCAGCCAACGCCAGCCTGCGCGCGACGAGAGTGCGTCCACTTCCACGCGGACCCCATAGCAGGTATGCATGGGACATCGTGCCCGACCGGATTTCGGCATCTAGGATGCGCAATGCGTCGTCCTGGCCTAGGATGTCGGGGAGACGCATCTGTCTACACCTCCCCTGCGCCCGGCTGCGACTGGCCCCGCGCCGCGCTCGCCCGGGCTTGCAGAAATTCAAAGACCGTGCGGCGTATAGCCGCGTGGACCTGGTCTATAGAGCGATCGCCCACTCCGACCACTCTGAACCTTCCCGGTTCGTCCGCGGCCATCTGCAGGTACGCGTTGCGCACCGATGCATGGAACTCAAGCTTGCGTTGTTCGATTCTGTCGGCGTCGCGATCGCCCGTGGCGCGCGCAACGCCCGTGGCCGGGTCGATATCAAGCAGTACGGTGAGGTCGGGGATAAGTCCGCGCGTAGCGATTGCGTTGACAGCCCGCACAGCCTCCACATCCATGCCCAGCCCGTAGCCTTGATAGGCAATGCTGGAATCGAAAAACCTGTCGCCTATCACAATCCGTCCCGCAGCCAACGCCGGCATTATCACCTCGTGCACATCCTGTGCACGATCAGCCGCGTACAGCAGGAACTCGGTAATTCCGCACATTCCGCTGGATTTGGTGTCCAGAATAATCTCGCGTATCCGGCGGCCTATGCCGGTACCACCCGGCTCGAACGTGCGAACTACATCGTAACCCGCAGTTGCCAGAGCATCCCGAAGCATGCGAGATTGGGTGCTCTTGCCGCAACCGTCAGGGCCTTCTAGTGTGATGAACACGCCTCTTGACATCAACTCTTCCCAGCTTTCACCACGGTGACGACGAGATCTCCGTCAGGGCCGACTGCCAAACCTCTGAACACCGCTCCGAGCGATATTGCCTCTCGGATGATCTCCAGATGGCTCTGGTCGATTATCTCCCCCGGGTACAGCATAGGTATGCCGGGAGGGTAAGGCGCCACGACCTCCGCGCACACACGGCCGGGCGCATCGCACAGCTTGACCAGTTCGTGGGCGGCCAGCGCAGCCTGGCGAGGCAGCATCGCCCGCTCAGCCGGAGCAAAGAGATGCTTCGTGAATCTCGCCTGATCGCCCGGCTTCCTTGATGATGAACCCATGAGGGCCCTCTCACAACGCGCCTTCTCCGCGACCTGGATCATTGCGTCCACGAGAGCGTCGACATCGCCTCGAGTATCGGCGTAGGTCACAAAGGCGATGACGTTCTCGAAGTCAGCCAGCTCAACGCGGGCGTTGTGCTCGTCCATCAACCTGTTCTTCAGCTCGAATCCGGCCAGGCCCAGCTCGATCATGGACACGGTCAGCTTGCATTTGTCCATTACGGGCCTGGACAACACACGTACCCCGGGCGCCTGCGAGAGCCTCTCCCGCGCTCTGTCGGACAGCCTGATCGCATGCTCGATCAGGTCATGCCCGCGCAGCCGCATCAGAGTAGCCGTCATGTCTATGGAGGCCATCAGCAGGTACGACGGGCTCGTAGATTGCAGTATGGCCAACATCCGCTGGACACGGTCAGGATGTATGCGTTCGTCCTTTATGTGCAGCATACTGCTGCCGGTGAACGAACCTAGCGTCTTGTGCGTGCTCTGGACCACCATGTCGGCGCCGTAGCTCAGCGCAGACCTGGGCATCGCCTCGTGCAGATGGATGTGGGGTCCGTGCGCCTCATCCACCAGCAGCGGAATGCCGTGATTGTGACAGAGATCAACAAGAGCCGCGAGGTCGCCCGCCATGCCGTAATAGTTGGGCCTGGTAATCAAACAGGCCTTGGCATCAGGATGCTCGAGCAGCGCCCGCTCGTACTCCCGAGTCGGCACTCCTACGCTGACCCCCCACTCCGGATCGACGTCAGGATAGACGAACACGGGTTCGAGGCCGGCTAGGATCACTCCGCCAATCACCGACAAGTGCGCATCGCGGGGTATGACGATCTTCTGGCCCTCTTTGCACGTCGTAATTATCATGGCGTGCACTCCCGCAGTGGTCCCGTTGGTTAGGAAGAACGTCCTGTCGGCGCCGAATGTTTGCGCTGCTAGGTCCTGCGCCTGCTTAATGCAGCCTGAGGGCAGGTGCAGGTTGTCCATCCCGCGGGTTTCGGTGACATCGATGGCGAGCACGTTTCGCTTGAATGCTTCAGCTACCTCTGGCGGAAAGCCAAGACCGCCCTTGTGGCCCGGCATGTGAAAACGTAGCGCGTGCTGCCCGACATAGCCGAGCAGCGCCTGGAAGAGCGGAGCGTCGAACTCCTCCAGGGGGATGTTAAGCAGATCCGAGCCGTTCTCTTGGGTCTTTGACACTGGATATCGTTTCTCCTTCGTGCCCGCCGCGCGGCGGTTACTGATATGCGAGAGGTCCACCGCTTGACACGAACATATGTTCGTGTTATTGTCCACATAGGGAACACTTGTTCGGTTCAGCCAAATCGCGCGAAGGGAGGTCGACACAGGGTGAAGAACGCGGTCCATGTCTACACTACAGTAGCACCGCCTGAAAGCGACGGCAGGTGGAAAGCCGTCTTGCTGGTTCAGAGCAGCTCAGGCAGGGTGCTGGCTGAAGATGTCCAGCACCTTGTGCTCAAGCCCGGCACCCACGCAGGATCCGGTTCCGCTGCTTCCACCGCAGCGCTCGCCGCGATGCTGCAGGGGCTGATCGCCGCCAAACAGGTGCGCGCACGTAATGTGATCGTCTTCTCTGATCGCCCCCGGGCCCTCGATGCACTGAGCAGGCAGGCGCGCCTCGCTGCGTCGGCAGTAGGAACTTACCTGCAGCTCAGGGCCATGGCGCACAGCTTTGCGAGTGTGGAATTCCGCTACGCCTCGTATCCGGCGATTAGCGATCTCCCGGTCATAGCAGCCGGCGGCTGAATCCCCAAAAGTTCCAGCACAGTGGGCGCCACGTCACCAAAGTCCCCACCCTCGCGCAGCTTTTGCACGCCCGCGCCGGCCAGTATAAACGGCGCCGGGTTGAGCGAATGGGCAGTGCTAGGCTGCCCGGAAACGGGGTCGAACATCTCGTCGGCGTTGCCGTGGTCTGCAGTTATGATCATAGCGCCTGCCGCAGCCTCTACGGCCTTCCATACCTTCCCGATACACTCATCTACGATCTCCGCCGCGGCAATCGTCGGAGCAAGCTTGCCTGTATGGCCCACCATGTCGCCATTGGCGAAGTTGATAACGGCGAAATCGTACTCGCCGGACCGGATCCTGTCAACAGCTTCGGCGGCAATGGCCCTGGCGCTCATCTCAGGGGCCAGGTCATATGTGGCTACCCGCGGCGACGGAATCAGGATACGATCCTCGCCCGGAAACGGTTGCTCGCGTCCACCGTTGAAGAAGAATGTAACATGAGCGAACTTCTCGGTCTCGGCCAAGTGCAATTGGGTCTTGCCCGCTTTCGCGAGGATCTCCGCCAGCCCATCGTGGGGTTCAGGGGTGGCGAAAGCCACGGGGATGTCGGCGTCCAGGTATTTCATCATACACACGAAGTTCACCTGCGGGCGCCGGCCACGGTCGAACCCATCGAACTCGTCCAAGTTGAACGCCCGCGTCAGCTCGCGGGCGCGGTCGCCCCGGAAGTTGAAGAATATCGCGGAATCGTCATCGCGCACTGGGCCCACCGGTGATCCCTGCTCATCCAGGATCACTGTGGGCGCCACAAACTCATCTGTAATGCCCTCGGCATATGACCGTTCTACTGCCTCCCGCGCAGAGCGAGCGGTCCGCCCGCGCGAATCAACCATCGCGTCCCATGCCAGTTTCACCCGGTCCCAGCGCGTGTCGCGATCCATGGCATAGTAACGGCCGCTCACGGTAGCAATCTTGCCCAGGCCCAGCTGACTCAACCTCTCTTCGAGCTCGTCCAGGAATTCCAGAGCGCTGGCCGGCGGAACATCCCGCCCGTCTAGGAAAGCGTGGATGTACACCTGGGCAACTCCGGCTTCGCGCGCCATCCCAACCAGCGTGTATATGTGATCCTGGTGCGAGTGCACCCCTCCGGGCGAAACGAGCCCCATAAGATGCAGAGCCTTTCCGGCCAGCGCGGCCCGGTTCATCGCCTGGAGCAACACCGGATTCGCCTGGAACTCCCCAGTCTCGATCAGGCGGTTGAGGTAGCTCAGATCCTGATATGCGATGCGGCCGGCGCCCAGGCAAAGGTGGCCCACTTCCGAGCCGCCCATCTGGCCGCAGGGCAGTCCCACAGCGGGGCCGTGAGCGGGCAGGGTAGTTGACGGGAACTGGTCCATGAGTCTGTCGTAGTTCGGGGTTCGCGCCAGCCGAATCGCGTTGCCGGGGCCGGGCGGAGCCACTCCCCACCCATCCAAAACTACGAGCACAACAGGCCTGTAAAGCTTCATGTATACGACACCCCCTAGCGGCAGGATTATAGTATCACACGCTCAATACCGCTTCAACACAGCTAACGTCGCAGCATGAACCGGCTCCGCTTGCCATAAGCAGGAGCCGGTTCATGTCGCCAAAACCCAGGAGAGACGTGCGTGTACGCAGCGTCTACTTGATAATCGACAGCGTAACGATGACTGACGAGAACACTATGGATACCATCGATATAAGCTTGATCAGTATGTTGAGCGATGGGCCTGAAGTGTCCTTAAACGGGTCGCCCACCGTATCGCCTACTACTCCGGCCTTGTGAGCGTCAGATCCCTTTCCGCCGTACTGCCCGGATTCAATGTACTTCTTGGCATTGTCCCATGAGCCGCCGGCATTAGCCATCATAACGGCCAACAGGAAGCCGGTTACCACAGTGCCGACAAGCAGGCCTCCGACGCCATCCGGACCCAGCAGCGCACCGACGACAATGGGCGCGATTATCGCTATGAGCGAAGGCAACACCATTTCCTTCTGAGCCGCGGCCGCGCACATGTCGACGCATCGGGCGTAATCGGGCTTGGCCTTGCCTTCCATCAGGCCCTGGATCTCACGGAATTGCCTGCGAACCTCGTTTACGATTCCCTCGGCTGCGCGCCCCACTGCCTGCATCGTCAGAGCGGAGAACACAAACGGCAGCATTCCGCCGACGAACACGCCAACGAGCACTGAAGGTGTCATCAGGCTGAACAAGAAGTCGCGCCCCGGAGCGATCACCGCTATCTGGTCGCGGTAGGCCGCGATCAGCGCCAGCGCGGTCAGCGCCGCAGAACCGATCGCAAAGCCCTTGCCGGTAGCTGCGGTCGTGTTGCCCAGGGAGTCGAGCGCATCCGTTCGCTCGCGGACTTCTTCGGGAAGACCCGCCATCTCCGCCACGCCGCCGGCATTGTCGGCAACCGGACCGTAGGCGTCGGTGGCCAGCGTAATGCCGAGAGTAGACAACATGCCAACGGCTGAGATTGCTATGCCGTACAAACCGGCGATCTCGTTCGAAGCGCCGCCCGACAGGTAGTAGCTGGCTATGACCGCCGCGCCGACCACCAGAATCGGAATCGCAGTCGACATCATGCCCGTCGACATGCCCGATATTATCACTGTCGCGGGGCCGGTGAGCGCAGAGTGCGCCACGATCTGGGTAGGTTTGTAGTCGGCGGACGTGTAGTATTCAGTTACACGTCCTATGATAACCCCCGACGCCAAGCCGGCTATGATCGACCAGAAAATGCCGGTGTATTCAGGGCCGAGTATGTTGCGTACCAAAAACCAGCTGGCTGCAATGACTATCACTGCGCTGATGTTCACGCCGCGCCGGAGAGCTGCCAGAAGCAATGATTGCTCCGCCCGCTCGCCAGTCTTCACCGTGAAACTGCCGACCACTGATGCCAGGACGCCCACTGCGGCCAGAACCAGGGGCAGCACTGCCCAGTTCACGCCGAGGCCCATGGAGGCGCCCAGGGCCGACGTGGCGATGATGGAGCCGACATACGATTCGTACAGGTCAGCGCCCATGCCTGCAACATCTCCCACGTTGTCGCCTACATTGTCGGCGATGACAGCAGGGTTCCGAGGGTCGTCCTCAGGTATGCCCGCTTCCACTTTGCCCACAAGGTCAGCGCCGACGTCGGCGGCCTTGGTGAATATGCCGCCTCCCACACGGGCAAAGAGGGCCATGGAACTCGCGCCCATGCCCGAAGTGAGCAGTGTGGACGTAATCTGCGCCAGGCGCTCCGCAGAGCCTGCGATGGGCTGAATCGACGTGTAGTACCATGTGAGCCCAAAGTACCAGATGGACAGGTGAACCAGGGAAAGGCCGACAACCGTGAGGCCCATTACTGAGCCGGACGAGAATGCCAGTCGCAGACCTTCATTGAGACTCCGCGACGCTGCCTGCGCTGTGCGTGCGTTTGACCTGGTGGCCGTGGACATCCCGATGTATCCGGCCAATCCAGAGAAAAACCCTCCGCTCAGGAAGGCGAAAGGCGTGAAGTAGCTCAGGTAGCCGGCGCCAGCCAAAATCAGCAGGAACACGAACATGATCGCGAAAAACACGACAACCCCGCGATACTGGCGTTTCAGGTAAGCCGAAGCTCCTTCTCTTATGGCCTCGGAAAT
This sequence comes from Bacillota bacterium, assembly GCA_019136685.1. GTDB lineage: Bacteria > Bacillota > DTU025 > DTU025 > DTU025 > UBA5389. The sequence goes on from JAGVTS010000011.1 coordinate 16,306, forward strand.
GCTCCGCATTTGCTGAGTGCCTTCGTCCTTGCGATCGATAGACGCGGACAGATAGGCTGCCACTCCAAGCGCGACCAGAGCGCTGACGGGCGCCAAGAATGCCAGAGAGCCGAAATCCATTCCAGCTTCGCCCGAGAAGCAACTCTCGGGCGTTTTCCCTCCCTCCATTCATTGCAGCAGGCCAACACAGCCAGAATAACACAGGCAAGCGCCGCGGTCAAAGAGAGCGCCGCACTCTGCGACACTACGCCTTCCGGTACTTCGCAACTCCCTGTTCGTATAAGTCGTCGCCGTGGATGTCGTCGATGACGAACAACGGAAGGTCCTCCACGTACAGCTTGCGAATGGCCTCAGGCCCGAGGTCATCGTAGGCCACAACCTCAGCCGACTTGATCCTCTTGGCCACAAGCGCCGCCGCTCCGCCCACTGCCGCGAAATAGACTGAACGGTGCCGGACCATAGCGTCCCTGACTTCTTTGGATCGCATACCCTTGCCGATCATGCCCTTCATCCCGTGCTCCATGAGTGTCGGCGCGTAAGGATCCATACGCATGCTGGTAGTAGGGCCGGCCGAGCCTATTGGATCCCCTGGCTTGGCAGGCGCAGGCCCGACATAGTAGATTACCTGTCCTTGAAGATCGATAGGAAGTTCCTTTCCTTCCTTAATGAGCGCGATCAGTCTCTTGTGAGCCGCGTCTCTGGCGGTATAGACCACACCTGTCAGCAGCACCTGGTCGCCTGCCTTCAGGCTCGCAATAGTCTCATCGCTCAGCGGGGTAGTAATATGCTTTGCCATTTGACTTCCTCCCTCCCCTGCCTACAGAGTGATGCTCTGGTGAGGCGATACATGGCAGTTCAAGTTGACGGCCACCGGCAAGCTGGCGATGTGGCACGGCGCGTATTCGATGTGTACAGCCAACGCAGTCGTGCTGCCGCCCAGGCCCTGCGGCCCGATGCCCAGCTTGTTGATTGCCTCGAGAAGCTCGTCCTCCAAAGCTGCATATGCCGGATTCGGATTCTTGCTTCCCATTGGACGCACCAGCGCCTTCTTGGCGAGCAGAGGAGCTACCTCGAAGTTGCCTCCTACTCCTACGCCCACTACCACCGGCGGGCACGGATTAGGTCCGGCCTTTCGAACCTGTTCTATGACGAATTTCCGTACGCCCTCGACGCCCGCTGCCGGGATCATCATGGCAACGCCGCTCATGTTCTCAGCTCCGCCGCCCTTGGGCGCCAGAGTAATCTTGAGCTTGTCGCCTGCGACAATGCTGGTATGGATGATGGCCGGCGTGTTGTCACGGGTGTTCTTACGCTCAAACAACGGCTCGGACACCACGGACTTCCGCAGGTAGCCCTTTTCATAGCCGCGCCGCACGCCTTCGTTGATGGCCTCGACAAGGTCGCGTCCCTCGATGCGCACATCCTGCCCCAGCTCAAGGAAGACCACCGCGAGCCCGGTGTCCTGGCACGCAGGCCTCTGTTCCCTAGCAGCAAGGCGGTGGTTTTCCAGTATCATCTCGAGCACTTGCCGCCCCACTTCAGACTCCTCAGCAGCGGCAAACGCTTCTATCCTCTTGAGGTTCTCTTTCGGCAGATTGCAGCAGGCGCTGATACACAGTGTCTCCATTGCGTCTGCAATATCGCCGGCCTGAATGACTCTCTGCTTCGTGCACCCCATCTTGTCGCCCTCCCTGTCATTGAGTCCACTAGTCGCTTGGACGTGGTCAACCGCAGCACGGCCCGAACCCGAGCCGTGCTGCGGCCGATTGCCCACCCTACTTCCACGCAGCCCTGACTGCTTCGACCATCTTGACGGTGCGGGCCGCTATCTCCTCGGGATCTACCTTGAGCTTGGCGACACCGGTCTCCATCGCTGCCCTGGCGACTGCCGCAGCCACTGCCGGCGCCACTCTGGCGTCGAATGGGCCGGGGATGATGTAATCCGGGTTCAGCTCGCTCTCGGTCACGATATCGCTTATGGCATAGACCGCTGCCAGCTTCATCTCTTCGTTTATCGCGCTCGCCCTGGCATCCAGCGCGCCGCGGAACAGGCCGGGGAAAGCGAGAACGTTGTTTATCTGGTTGGGGAAGTCCGATCTTCCTGTCGCGACAACCTTTGCCCCGCCGGCCTTAGCCTCATCGGGCATGATCTCCGGAACAGGGTTGGCCATGGCAAAGATTGCGGCATCCTTAGCCATGCTAGCCACCATCTCGCGGGTGACACAGCCTGCCGCCGAAACGCCGATGAATACATCGGCGCCACGGATGACATCCGCCAGCTTGCCCTGGAGCTTGCTCCTGTTGGTAACCGTGGCGATCTCGTCTTTGTACGGGTTCATACCGAACGGCCTGCCCTCGTAGATGGCGCCCTTGGAGTCGCACAAAATCGCGTCCTTGACTCCCACCGTCATCAGCAGTTTGGTAACTGCGATACCTGCCGCTCCAGCCCCGTTCACGATCACCTTGACTTCCGATGCCTTTTTCCCTACTAGCTTCAGTGCGCTGATCATGGCGGCGCATGTCACAATGGCCGTACCGTGCTGATCATCGTGGAAAATCGGAATGCTGCTGATCTTCTTGAGCTTGTCCTCAATCTCGAAACACGCAGGCGCAGAGATATCCTCCAGGTTTATGCCGCCGAACGTAGGCTCGAGGCGCTTCACTATCATGACTATCTCATCGGGATCCTTGGTGTCCAGGCAGATAGGGAACGCGTCTACCGCGGCGAACCCTTTGAAGAGAACCGCCTTCCCTTCCATGACCGGCATTCCGGCCCCTGCGCCGATGTCGCCCAGGCCCAGCACAGCCGTGCCGTTGGTGACCACAGCCACCATGTTCGCCTTGTTGGTATAATCGTAGATCTTGTCGTAGTCTGCATTAATCTCCTTACAGGGCTCAGCAACGCCGGGAGTGTACGCGAGGCTTAGATCCTGCTTGTCTCGGAGAGGGACTTTGCTTACTACTTCGATCTTGCCCAGGCTGTCC
>JAGVTS010000241.1 GCA_019136685.1 Bacillota bacterium
GCATTCAGCACTCCGGCGGTTATGGTCATGTGCTCCTCAGAGGATGTGGAGAAGGTGTATCTGCCGGGCTCCATTACTCCAACGGTGGCATTCACGCCGTCGACCACCAGTGCGAGGCTCTGAACTCGCCCGTTGAAGTAGCTGTTGTGCTTCAACATGGTATCCTCCTTCCAGTATTGGCAGTATTCTGATATTCTGCATTTCGACATCCTCATGCGTAATCCTCCATCAATGCGGTTCCAATCGCATAGCGCATTTAACGCCGGGGCCAGCTTGCCGGCATCGACGTCTTGGGTTTCGGGATAAAGTTTCGGGTTGCTCCGGGTGAGGGGTGTTGACATCCCCGCGGCTGCCGAGTATAGTGTATATAGACAATATGCACAGTAGTGGGGTTTGCGTATGGACGTCACCGTATCGCCGAATAACCCAGTTCCCCTGTACGAGCAGATTGTGGAACAGGTGAGGGCCAAGATCCTCACCGGCGAGCTCAAAGCGGGGGATCCTCTGCCTTCCATCAGGCAGTTGGCAGGCCAATTGCTTGCGAGCGTAATTACGACGAAGAGAGCCTATTCTGAGCTGGAGGCGGAAGGGTTGATCATCACGAGAACAGGTCTGGGCACCTTCGTGGCGGATCTCGGTCCGGAGACCATCATCAAGCTCAAGAAGGAAGTAGTGATGGAGCATCTGGAAGAGGGGGTCCGCGTGGCTAGGCAGCTTGAACTTGCAAATGAGGAAATCAACTGCCTGTTTCGACAGGCATTGGACGGGAGTGACGAGCGTGTCTGAAAACGTGCTGACGCTTGACGGCGTGTGCAAGAGCTATTCTGGGTTCGATCTGCGAGGCGTTTCATTTGAGCTTCCCCGCGGCTACATAATGGGGTTTGTGGGCCCGAATGGCGCTGGGAAGACAACAACCATCCGCCTGATAATGGATTTGGCGCGGCCTGATTCGGGGCGAATCACGGTGCTCGGCAAGCAGATGGCGACGAATCAGATAGAGCTGAAGCGGAGGATCGGGTACGTGCCGGAAAACCACGAGTTCTACTCTGACATGACGGTGAGCTGGACTGCGCAGTTCGTCGGGCGCCAATATCCGAACTGGAACGAGGCGAGGTTCGGGGAGTTGCTGCGCAGGTACGATGTGGATCCGCGAAAGAAGGTCGGGGCTTTGTCAAAAGGCACAAGGGCTAAACTAGCGATGGCTCTGGCTCTGGCGCATCATCCTGAGCTGCTCATCCTGGATGAACCCACAAGCGGGCTGGATCCTGTCGTGAGGCGCGAGCTCCTGTCCGACCTGTTGGAGTTCGTTGCAGACGGCGATCGATCGGTGTTGTTCTCCACGCACATTACCTCCGATCTGGAGCGGGTGGCCGATTACGTTACCTTCATCGTCAATGGGCAGGTAGTGGCGAGCGACGAGCGCGAGGCAATGCTGGAGCGGGCCCGCGCCTCAAACCCGACGGCATCGATTGAGGACTTACTATGGACGTACGCTAAGGGAGGTCGCTGATATGCTCAGCCTCATATGGAAGGACTTCTACATCAACCGGTCGCAGCTCGTGTTCCCGGCGATTGTGTTGTGCGCCATCGCCCTGCTGGCAGCCATGGGGAGATCGTCCCAGGCCGCAGTGGATTACGCGGTTCCCCTGCTATTCACATACTCCGGCATGATGGTGCCCTTCTTCGCGCTCAACTCGGCAATGCTCGAAGAAAAGAACAGAACGCTTGCGTTTCTCCGATCACTGCCCATGAGCACTGATGCCATAGTCGCCTCAAAGTTCGTGGCCCCGTTACTAGTGGGCGCGCTTTGGGTCGGGGCATCTGCTCTGGCGGCGATCATCATGAAAGCGAACATGGGCGAGAATCCCGTGTCCATCATGTCGGGAATGCTTCTGGTCTGTGCCACATTGCCGGTGGCGGCTATCGAGCTCGTCGTGTTCTTCAGGTTCGGGGCCAGCGCCGCGCGTACGGCCTTGATCGTTACGGTGGGCGCAGTGTACCTAGTGCCGCTGCTGGCACAGGGCCTGGTTGCGAAGATGAGACCTGTGGTCACAGCCATGATGGATCCTCAGCCAGTTCAGACTCTCCTTTTTGCCGGCGGCTCGCTGCTGCTGTACCTAGCGGGCATGCTGATTGCGCAGGCGATATTCAGGCGCCGCGAGCCGTGATACGGCGGTTCGCCTCGCTCCCCGGGCTACAGATCAAGCGCAGGGCTGTTCATGGCGCGCGGTTCCGGCACTGCAGCGTGCAGGATTGCGAATGCCGCGGCTCCCGCGACGAGGGCCGCCCAAAATATGGCCGGAAAGCCCCAAACATCGGCTATCCACCCGGCCACGACCGGGGCCGCGACGCGGAACGGCATTAGGAAAAGCAGTGAGACCGCAGTATACATCGGGACATCAGCATGCGACGGAGCGAACTCGGCCCATATCACGTTCTGGCTCACCGCCAGCCCAGTGGAGCCTAGGCTTGCCAACACCAGGACTGCAGAGATGCCATTCACTGAGCTCGATGCCAGCGCAAGCGCGGCTGCGGCAGCGTAACCCATTGCCGCGACCTGCAGAACTCGTTTGTGTCCGTGCCGGTCGGCGATCCTGCCCAGCACGGGGAAACTGACAACGCTCGCTCCGACTGTGATTGCAGCGAAGCGAGCTACTTCTGTCGCGCCGGCGCCGAGGTTCCGCACTGCATATGTGCTGTAGAATGATGCCGCCATGAGCGCAAACGACATCACCGACAACGCAGATATGGCAGACGAGTATCCCTTGTTCGATTTCACGGCCCCCATCGCATCGCGTACGTACTGCCCTACGGAGCGCGGCTCCTCCGGAGTCTGGTCGGCCGGCTCGCGAGTTGCGAGGAATGGAAGTATCGTTGCTGAGAGGATCACGAACGCTGCGACGAACAACATGGAGTAGTTGACTGGAAACGGCATGTGCGAAAGAACGGCGCCGGCGGCCTGAGCTGCAAACACGCCCCCGATTCCAGCAAGCGCGCCGCTCCAGCCTATCATGCCTCCACGCTGTTCAGGTCGGATGCACTTGGCCATCATGGAATGAAAAGCGGGGAGGATAAACCCTGCGACCAGGTTCATCATAGTCCAGGAAGCGAGGATCCATGTCACGGCAACATGCGGCCGGTCGGCTGCCCAGAGCATCAGCCCCACAGCCATAGAGAGCACAAACGTTCGCTCTACCATGCCGAATGCCACCAGCATGTGCTTCTTCACCGGAATCTTCTGAAGGTAAGCCGCAGACAGCAGGCCCGGCAGGAACGCCCCAAGCGACGCGAGAGCCGGCAGCATCCCGATTGCAAGGTTGGAGGCGCCCAGCTTGGTCAGGAGGAGCGGCATGATAGTTGTTGGCGATATGAGCGAGAACGCCAGCGGGTAGCCGAATGAGTCTGCGAAGAAGATCGCATAGTTGATCCGGTCATCCCGAAGATGGCTGGGCCGCTGGCGACCGCGAGTACGTGCTGCCACGACTAGCTCCTCCATTTCCCGCCTACCTGCTATCCGAAGTGCTGCACCATGCCTGCGGCCGCCCGCGGGATCGGGCCGACGCCATACGACCATTCTACCGGGATTTCGCGTGCGGCGCCAGGCCCGCGGGCAGCGATGTCCGCTCCGACCGCGAAAGGGCGCAGAGGGCCCGCTCCACGCGGCAGTCGTGCTTTGTAGTGATCCCCGAAGCCGTATTCGCCGGTGAGCGAGTCGATCACGTCCGGCTGGTCCCATGGATTTCGGATACGGTCAGCGATGTTGGACCACGTCTTGCATGCCAGTCGCAGTCCTTCGTCAACAAGCCCCTCATAGATCGCCAGCGCGGCCAGGGCATATGTCTCACCGGGCCACACGTTTCCGGAGTGTGAGTTGGTCATGTCCACGCTCCCGTCCGGGAACACTGAGTTGACCGCTCCATACTCGGAGGCTGAGCCGTTAATATCAAGCATTGTGCGCACTGCCGACGCTACATGAGCAGGCGGAAGGATGTAGCCCAGCCCTAGCAGGTGCGCGTACCATTGCCCATTGAGCTGGCCCACAGTACATTTCGGCTCATTCGCCACGGCCCGGTAGAACCGGCCGTTCCAAAGCTGCCTCTCGAATGATCGCTGCCCGCGCGCGAATGCGCGGCGGCACTCATCAGCGAACTCGGCGTCGCCGGCGGCCTGTGCCATCCGCTCGCACGCAAGGAGCGAGGCCAGGTAGATGCTGGACGTATAGGAGTTAGTGCCGTGAAAGCTCCAGTTGTCGAAGGTCTGGTCGGCGCCTTCGTTGTCGGGCAGGCCGTCGCCGTTGGCATCAGTGCCCATCTCCCAGAGCATTGCACGCTTGGCTGCGGCATAAATCCCGTCAAGTAGGCGCTTTCCGCCCCACCAGACGTAGTCGCGATAGACCATCAGCACGAACTTGGGGCACAGGTCCTTCCAACGCGGAGGGGATGTCGTGCCGTCGCTTGGGTAGTCGACTCTACCGCGCCCGAGGTCATGGGGGATGTACCCGTCGTCGCGTTGGGCTGCGGCTATCTGAGTGATGCATGATTCTTGCAGGTCGGGGTAGCACCATGACACAGGGATGGACGCATAGTACAAGACGTCCACGGTGCTCATGAGCTGACATGTCCTTGACGCTTCGAAGAGAGCGAACCGTCCGTCCCGGTCCCGCCAGCTTCCCGAGGAGAGGACGTAGAGGTTGTTTCGAAGGGCGTCGTCGAGCCAAGCAGGCAACGTGCGTCGCGAAGCAGCGCCGTCAATGGAGACAAGCGCGTCGCCGGCCCCGGCTCCAGCCCCGGTCGCGTTCCCTTCCAGGCAGGACTCCCACAGGCCGGCGCCTTCCCGGATGGCATGCGTGTTGTGCAGCGCGGCCGCGGCGACGCTCCAGGCGTCGTCGTAGTCACGCTCATATGCGTGGCCGAAGTGCGTCTGCGGCATGTGCCAAGCTAGGACGAATGGGATGGATCGAGTTTCGCCGGGGCCCAACGTGGTGGACACGCAGATCGCCGCCCCCAGTTCGACGCCTTCGCCGCTGACTGCATCGGAAGCTATCGCGGAAGGCTCGGCGGCCCCGTGATCGTAGCCGGGCTTGGGTCTGGGCGTGAGGGCGCGATCGACGTCCAGCGGCAGCCTGCCGGTGTCGGCGAAGGCGCTCCACGGCGCCAGGTCTTCGTTTGAGAGGGTGAGGCTGAAGGGCTCGGCGGTCTTGAGGTTCCATGCCGGCTCGCAGCTGATCTCACCTGCAGCTCTGGCTGTCGCAAGGCAGACGGTGCCGGCGCGGGAGTCGGTGGGGAGGGGGGAGTCAACACAGAAGAGCACTCCGGCCATGTCTCCCTCAGCGACCGCCTGGTTGAAGCGACCGACATTCCACGAGCCTACAGTGTTTCTCGCAGTCGCCATGATGGCTACGTCTGATCCTGCGCTAGAGTCGGTGTTGGTCACGTGGAAGACGAACAGCGCCACAGGCATGGCGGATAGCCCCGAGTCGCCTGGCACGATGGGCGAGAAGGCCTCAAGGCGCACCCTAACCGGCAGGTCCGGATCAGCGTAGTTGAGCCTCGCGAATGGGTAAGCCCCCTCGTACTCGATACGCTGCACGCGCGGCAGCCCTGCGACGTCCACGGTTTGAAGCAGTCGGGCGATAGGTGCGCCGTGGCCTGGGCCTTCGCCTGAGCTCGCGCGGCTGCGTGCCCAGATGGCGAAATGGTGACCCACCCGGGCATCTCCAACGCCGGGGCCGGGCCCGGCAGCGGGGTCGGTTGCGGGGCCTGACGGAGCGTCCCAGTTGTTCTGGTGCGTGAAGTTGGCGTAAGTCCCGTCTGGGAATACCTCGAGCTTTCCTGCCCCGATCCCGCCGAGGGGGACCCCGGAGCACAGCTTGTCATCGGATGTGTAGTGAGGCAACTGTGTCGTCCTCCATTTCGTAGCCGTCGCTGATTCGGGCGAGGCGCGGGCCGGCCATGCCGACACATGCCGGGAAGCGTATCGGCCCGCGCGCCGTCTCCACTACCTCTCGTTCTTCAGCGACGCATCTACCCGCTGCGCCGCGATGTCGAGATGATGCTGCACCCCGTTCGGCCCCAGCTGACCTGTGACGTGATCTGTGAAGATCGCCTTGAACTCGCCTGTAATGTCGTTCTCAATGGATCCCCATACGCCCAGCGGCGGGTATGCTGTCGCATACTCCAGAGCGGCCTTGAAGGCCCGGTTGACGCCGACGCTGAAGAATGGGTCTGCAAAGGCTTCCTTGGTAGCCGGCAGCATGTGTGTAAGGTCCTTGGTGTAGGAGATGAGAGTGTCTTTCCGGATCAGGTACTTGATCCAGGCCTTGGCATCTGCCTGCTTCTTGCTTGCAGCGAGGATCGCAAGGTTGCTTCCGCCTGAGAAGGCGGCCCGCCCCTTCGGACCTGCCGGTGGTTCGACGATGTCGTAATTGAGCGACGGGTTGTCGTGCATGATGCCGGCCACATTCCACGGGCCCAAGAAGGCCATGGAAACGTTCCCGTTGATGAAGGCCGCATCCGCATTGGGCTGGTTGTACTCCGCGCACGCCTTGGACGCGAGCCCGGTGCGCACAAGGTCAACATACCAATTCATGGCCTGAGCGCCTTCAGGCCCGTTGAAGGTCGCCTTCTTGAAGTCGGGGCTGATCAGGTTGCCGCCGAAAGCCCAAAGAATGATCGCCCAGTTGTGTAGGAGGTCCCACGCCTGGTTGCCGGCGATTGCGATGGCGGTACCGGCCCCGCGCGCCTTGACCAGCGCCTCGCCGACCTCCATCAGCTCAGCGTAGGTCTCGGGAGGCTTCACCTTCGCTTCGGCGAAGTGGTCGGTGTTATAGAATAGACAGCGAGTTTCGGCAAACCATGGCACGCCATATGCTGCGCCCTTGTAGGTGGCGGACTCGTAGTTGGCGGGCATGAATGCTCCCGTGCCCCCGTACTCGGCAACGTCGAGCTTCGCAAGCCCCTTCATCGCCGCAAGCTGTGGGTTCCATGTGGTTCCGACCTGAACAACGTCAGCGCCTTCCCCGCTCGTGATCGCGGCCACAAGTCTGTTCCATGCATCTCCCCATCCCACGATTTCGTAGTGGACGGTGATACCAGTCTCTTTCCGAAACTCCTCGATTCGGGACTCCAGCCACGCCGTGTGCGTGTCCTGTGGTGCGTTGGGCATCACCCAGAACGTGATCTCTCGAGTTGCGCCGGATGTCATCGATGTCAAAATGCCCAACAGAAAAACGAGCATCGCGATCGCGCGTAGACACCGTCTCATTTGGACTATCCTCCTTCTTTTTCGGGACTCTGTGATCGCTATGGAAGCGGACGCGAACGCAAGACCACTCCGAGCGGTGTATTCGTGTTCCGTGGCATCACCTCCATACCTCTAGCCTTTGGTGGCTCCGGCCACGAGGCCTTCCACGATGTAGCGCTGCATCGCTGTGAAGAGGATCAGGACCGGTATGCTTATTACAATGCATGCTGCCATCATCCCGCCCCAGTTAGAGCTGGTTGCCGTGATGTAGTCCATGATGCCCACCGATACTGTTCGTGTGACTCGGCCCGTCAGCACCGACGCGAACAACACTTCATTCCAGGCCATGATGAACGCATAGATGGCCACTGCGGCTATGCCGGGAGTTGCGAGCGGGACAATCACGCTCCAGAGGGCGCGGGCCCGTGTGCATCCGTCTATCATGGCCTGCTCGTCGATTTCAAGCGGTATGCCGTTTATGTAGCTTCTCAGCATGACGACGGAGAATGGCAGCGCAAAGGACGTGTACGTGAAGATCATACCCCAGTAGGTATCGCGGAGCGGAATGCCTGTTCTGCGCGAGATCGTAGTGAATATCAGGTAGTACGGTATGAGGAATAGAATGCCGGGAAGCATCTGTGTGGCCAGGACCGAGACTGTGTAGGCTTCTCGCCCGCGGAAGTTGAACCTCGACAAAGCATACGCCGCCAGTAGGGCGAGTACCGTTGCGACGGCCATCGTGCCCAGGCTGATGAGTATCGAGTGTCGGAAATACGACAGCATCGGGACGGAGCTATTCACTTCTCTGTAGTTGCGCAGCGTCGGGCGTCTGGGGATCCACGTCGGCCTGAGCCCGGCCACCGTGACGTCGGAAGACTGCAATTCCAGCGTCTCCTTGAATGATCCGGAGATCATCCATGCATAAGGCACGAGTACCACCAGCACTACGAGCCCCACCGCCAGATACAGCAGAATCCGTTGGACTACGCGCCGGGGACGCATCCTCTACACCTCCTCGGCGCCTGCGGTGGCCCGCAGAACGCGCAGGTAGACTACTGTTACAACCAGAAGAACCAGCATGAGGATTATAGACAGCGCGGAACCAACGCCGTATCGAAGGTTCGTGAACGCCTCCCGCAGAATTAGGGTAGACGGAACCTCTGCAGCTACTCCGGGATCGCGCCCAAGCATCACGTAGAACTGGTTGAAGGCGTTGAAGTTCCAAAGTATCGACATCAGGAGCAGTGTCACGGTGACCGACTGCAGGTGCGGTATGGTAATCCATCTGAACTGCTGCCAGGCGGCGGCGCCGTCAACGCGCGCAGCCTCGTAAAGATCCTGGGGGATCTTCTGCAGCGCCGCCAGGAGGATCAAGGCGGAGAACGGCCAGCCCTTCCAGACGCTCGCCACAACCACTGCCCATAGCGCCGCAGGACCTATGAGCCAGATGGGAGGTTCGGCCGCCAGGCCCCATTGGAGCAGGTAGCGGTTGAGTATTCCGATCCTGGATTGGAAGATGAATGTCCAGATCTTGTAGGCCACTGAGTCCGGCGTTATGTAGGGAAGCAGGATCAGTCCTCTCACGAAGGTTCTGCCCCAGAACTGCTGGTTGAGCAAGAGAGCGACTGCGAGTCCAATCAGGTAGCCCACGCTGATTGTCACTGCCGAGTACACCGTAATGTTGAGCAATGCCCGCAGCGCGCGGGCGCCTGTCGTAGTAGACGGGTTGAACCCGTCAACGAAGTTGCGCAGCCCGATGAAAGGGGCGTGCATCCAGTCGGCCATGGTGAACAGGTTTACATCGTGCAGACTGATGTAGAAACCCCACAGCATCGGAATGTAGTGGACCAGCAGCATTGCGATCACAGCCGGCGAGATCATCCAATAGGCCGTTTGGTGTTGGCGCCTAGACCATCCGGAGAGCGCGCCGGCCTTGCCTCCCGAAGGCCCGCCCGACTGCCACATCATCAGCCCAACCCCTCCCTTGTCCCACTGCGGGACCGCACTGACTCGCGAACGATCAGCTCTCCCCGAAGCAGCTTACCCGGGATTTCCTTGCCCGACTGTATGTAGTCTACAATCATCATGCCCGCTTGGTAGCCCTGCTCGTACAGGGGCGTCCTGATAGATGTGAGTCCTGGCCACATCGCGCGCGTAGTGGGGAAGTCATCGCCTGCGATGACATCGATGTCGCGACCTGGGACCAGCCCCTTCTCCCGCATAGCCCGCAGTGCGCCCAATGTCATCGGGTCGCTCACGCATATGACTCCGTCCACTGCCGGTTTCGATGCGAGCAATCGCTTAGCCATTTCGTAACCTGACTCGATCGAGTAGTCGCCGGCGAGGATCAGTGATTCATCCACCGCGAGGCCGGCCTGCTCGTGGGCGAGGCGGTAACCGGGCTCAGAACCGGCTTTGGCCGAGTAGAAGAACCGTTCGGGCTCTCGAATTAGGCCGATGCGCCGCGCGCCCTGGTCGATCATGTATTTGGTTGCGAGGTGAGCGGTGTGCGGCGAGTCCATGTCGACAAAGTTGTTCTTCTGCTCGGGGTAGCACATCGACAGCGACATGTACCTGATGTTGAGCCGACCGAACTCACGCAACAGGACGTCGGCGCCTTCCATGGCATAAAGTATGACACCGTCCACAGTGCGGTTTCGCGTGAGCCTGTTCAGCTCCGCCAGGACAAGCTCCGGAGTCTCGGGCACAGCCAACACCAGATCGTAACCGCGCTCGGCCAATGCCCTGTGCGCTCCGTTCGTCTGCATCCACATGCCCTGATCCTGGAAGACGAAGTCGCTGCCGTATGGAATCACAAACCCCACTGACTTTCGGCTCCGCTGGCGCAGGCCTTTGGCTGCCGAATCGGGGTGGAAGTCCAGTTCGGCGATGGCAGCCAGTACTCTGCGCCTGGTATCCGGTGCAACCAGAGGCGAGTTGTTGATGACCCTCGATACAGTCTTTGCGGATACGCCTGCGCGTTCGGCTACGTCATATATCGTGCTGTGCAATTGATGGCACCTCCGGCAGAGTGTACTGCAATGTATTCCGAATTGGCCCGGGTTATGACATCGATGTCACAGCCGTGCGATGAGTCAGTTCGACATGGCGAACCAGATTCCTTCCGGCGGCGCAAGTTTTCTGGGGCGGCGGACACCATCAATAGAATTCACACAGGCATTGATATTAGCAACAAAGGCATTGACAATACTGATGTCAGCGTCTAGCATTGACTCATGGAAGCGCCGCACAATGCAGCTGCGAAAGCATCGTTTAGGAGGTGCCCCACACGTGAGCATGTCGGCCGGTGCGCTACAAGTGCAGTCACTGACGAAGGTCTTTCGAGACAGAGGCGGGGTGGCAGTTCGGGCAGTTGATGATGTTTGCTTCGAGGTGAAGCGTGGCGAAGTCCTGGGTCTCTTGGGGCCGAATGGGGCGGGAAAGACCACGTCAATCAAGTGCATTCTCGGGCTAATGCGACCCGATTCAGGGCGGATCACGCTGTTCGGGCAGGATATCCAGGCAGCCTATCCGCGGATACTGGGGAAGATGAGTGCGGTTCTTGAGGGAAGCCGGAACCTCTACTGGAGAATGAGCGTGTGGGAGAATGTTGCGTTCTTCTCAGCCCTCCATGGTGTTGGGTCTCGTGAGGATAGAGAGTATTTCGGATATCTTCTCAAGCTCTTCTCGCTGGATGAGAAGCGCCACACTGAGGTGAGGAAGCTCTCGCAGGGCATGAAGCAGAAGGCTAGCGTCGTATGCGCACTGGCCCGCCGCACTCCGCTGGTCTTTCTGGACGAGCCCACCCTGGGTCTTGACGTCGAAACCTCGCTAGAGCTTCGAAGCGTTCTGAAACGCCTTGCCCGAGAGGAGGAACGCACTTTCGTAGTGAGCAGCCACGACATGGATGTGATTCAGGATGTATGCACGCGCGTGGTCATAATGTCCTCCGGGCGGATAGTCGTTGATGACCAGGTTAGCCACTTGATGAGTCTGTTTCGAACGAGGGCGTATCGGATCCGCCTTCGTGGGCCGGCCCCGCAGGCACTCGAGGAGCGATTGACGCAGGAGTTCGCAAGCGTGCGCGTCACAGACGCGGAAACGGACGCGGAGATCAGAGTTGCACTAAGCGAAGACGGCGACATCTACCGGCTCATGGACGCTTTGCGTGGCGAAGACGCGGTCATAGACGAGATCTCCCACGAAGAGGTCGACTTGGAGAAGGTGTATCTGGAGATCGTGAGAGGGGAGAGGATGCGCTCATGAAGCTCGTGAGTGTGCTCGGCGCCGTCTTCAGGCGCGACTGGACGATGATGAAACGATACATAGTGAACTCCGTATCGACCTTGGTATCGATATACATGATCTTCATACTGATCTTTGCAGGGCTTCAGAGCATGTCCGGCTATGTGAAGACAGGCGCGCTCGAAGGCTCGCTTGAAGGCACGATCATTGGGTTCTTCGTGTGGACCTTTACAATCTACGCTTTTTCGAACCTGGCATGGAATCTTACGAACGAAGCGCAGACAGGCACGCTCGAGCAGCTGTATCTTGCTCCGTGCGGGTTCAAGTGGGTGGCCGCTTCTACTCTCATCTCCGACTTTGTGTTCAGTTTCGTCCCGATCATGTTGCTGCTCGCTGCGATGATGGCTACTACCGGCAAATGGCTCAGAGTCGACCTCGCCAGCCTGGTTCCCCTGTTGCTCATCACGCTGCTCGGGGCGTACGGGGTTGGATTTGCTTTGGGCGGGCTGGCTCTGGTGTTCAAACGAATACAAGCGCTATTCCAGATCATGCAGTTTGTGTTCGTCGGGCTGCTGGTGATCCCTATGCGCGTGCCGGCGGCGAAGTACATGCCGCTTGTTCTTGGAAATGACCTCATACGCAGGGCGATGGTGGACGGTGTCCGTATGTGGCGCCTGCCGCCGGGCGATATACTCACCGCCGTCGCAGTGGGCGCGGCCTACCTGGCAGTGGGCGTAGCAGTATTCTCGTGGTGCGAGCGCGTTGCGAAGAATCGGGGGCTGCTCGGGCACTACTAGCCCCACAGAGCCCGCATACCTCTTTGGGATCCCGGTTATCGCAATCGCCGTGGACTTCCTTATCTGCCTTAGCCCGACGCTCTCTGTCGCGTACCGCGCATAAACCATCCGCTTCCGAACCACACTTGAACCGGAGGTGGATGGTGTGGCATTCAAGCTTACGCAGAAGGAACAGCAACTCCTGGGTGATCAGCTGAACCATGAGAAGGTGTGCATCCAGAAATACAGCAGCTATGCGCAGCAGGTACGAGACCCGCAGTTGAAGCAGATGTTCAATCAGTACGCGTCCGAGGAGCAGAACCACTACGACACGGTGAGTCAACTTCTTTCTGGGCAGCCTGCCAATCTTGGCATGAGCGCGGGCCAGGGTAGGCAACAGGGCCAATTCCAGCGGCAGGGCGGGGAAGCCGCCGGATTGCAGGGCAATGTGGGCGCCGCGGGTATGACGAATCAGGAAGACGCGACGATACTCGGAGACATGCTGATGACCGAGAAATTCGTCTCGGGCGCCTACGACACGGCTGTTTTCGAGTCGGCCAATTCCGACGTGCGTCAGGCGCTTCAGCACATCCAGAAGGAAGAACAGCAGCACGGCGAGGGAATCTTCAACTACATGTCTCAGCACGGAATGTACAACCCGAAGTAACTGCCTTTCACACTACATTCGCAGAGGCTCCGTCCGCTCAGGTGGGACGGGGCTTGCTGCTGTAGACGTGCCGGCCGCCTGAAAAAGGAAGCGCCCTCGCCGGTTGCGCTTGAAGCTTTAGGGAGATGGTGGTATGATGCAGCCGGCGAGAGTCGTTCGCTGCTTAGGTGTGGGCCGGAGCAGCGATGTTGCGGCGATACATCACCGCTATACGTCACCGTAGTGAGGATGTCGAGGTGTGTCACACAAGAAAAGCAGCATTCTCATTGTAGCTATTGGACTTGCTCTGCTCAGCCTAGTCTTGGTTGCGCCGCTTCCGGGGGTATCCACACCGTCTGGGGAGGAGATTGTACTCGACTGGCGAGGCCGGGCTTCGCTGTTCGTTTTGGGTTTTGCGGCTCTGCTCTGGGCGACTGAAGCTCTCCCCGTTGCTTTCACAGGCCTGGCGGCCGTGGCGCTTCTACCGCTGCTCGGCGCCATGCAGTGGGATCAAGCCGTGCGGGCCGGCCTCACCAGCGACGCTATCCCCTTCCTTGTCGGGATAATGATCACATCTGAAGCTATCGGGTCTTCGGGGCTCGCTGACAGGATGTCGCGTGCTATCGCCGCCCGAGTAGGCAACCATCCGAAAACTGCAGTATTCATACTGCTTGTAACAGGGGCCGCGCTGTCTATGTGCATTGGCAACCTGTCTGCGGCGGCGGTCGTCACGCCCCTCGGGCTTGCCCTGCTCGAGGCCAACCGCGCGCCCAAGGGCAGGTCCAATCTGGGCAAGGCTGTGATGATAGCATGCGCCTGGGGCCCCCTAATAGGCGCTGTGGCTACGCCGGCTGGTTCCACTTCCAACGTGCTGGCCATGGGGTTTCTCAGCGAGCTGGCGGGCGTGAACATCAGTTTTCTCCAGTGGATGGCCGTGGCGTTTCCAGCCGTTCTGGTGATGATCGTTCCCGCCTGGGCTATCCTTGTTACCATGTATCCTCCTGAGCCCGATGCACTGGGCGCCTGCATGGCAGACGAGCGTACGGATGCCGGTCGAACCTTATCGCGGGATGAGTGGTCGGTAGTCGCCGGAACCGTGGCGATGTGGGGGATGTGGCTTGGCGCCGGCATCTTGGAGAGGGCGACGGGCATGCGGGTATCGCCATCGCTCGGCGCTATCTTGGGCGCGCTGGTCACCCTGTCGCTGCGCAGCGGCGGGATAAACTGGGCGGATGTCGAGTCTTCGCTCAGCATGGGTACTATCATTACTGTTGCGTCAGGCCTGTCGCTGGGTTCGGCCATTCACGGGTCCACCGCCGGCAAGTGGCTTGCGAGCATCTTGTTCTCTCCCATCATAGGAATGCCTCTGTTTCCTCGGGCACTCCTGCTGGCCGCAAGCATCTGCCTACTCAAGACCATGTTTTCCAGCAATACCGCCACCGCTGCGATCCTGATGCCGGTCCTGATCTCGTTGGTCGCGGGCCAGCCGGGTCAGGACTCAATTGAGGTCTGGCAGCTAGTCGCGCCGGCAGCCATGGCTACGTCTCTCTCGACCATCCTTGCCACGTCTTCTCCCACCAGCCTGCTGGCATACAGATCCGGCTACTTCACTACTGCCGACATGGCCAGAGCAGGGCTTCTCTTCCTGATTCCCGCTAGTGTGAGCTTGGCGGCGGCTTGCGTGCTGCTTATTCGTGCATAGCAGGGCGCGTCTGCCCGAATGCTCTGGCGACACCATCTGCGCTATGCGATCGCTTGCAGGGATTGGCAGAGTGCTATCGAATTGCTCCGGCTAGGCAACGAAGAATCCTGATGGAAGCGAGGTCGGCCTAGTTGAAGCAGGCCCTGATCATAGCGGTCAATTTCCTCCTTGGTTCGGTTCCGTGGGCCGTCATAGTTGGACGAGCGCTTCGGGGAGTGGACATCACCGCGTATGGAGACCACAATCCCGGCACGTACAATGCATTGCGGGCCGGCGGCCTCAAGCTTGCTGCGCCTGCCATGATACTGGAGTTCGCGAAGGGTTTCATCGCCGGGCGGCTGGCACAGGCCATGCTGACAGCCAGTCCGGCAACGGCGCCCTGGGTGTGGGCGGCCGCGGTGGCGGCGCCCGTTGCTGGGCATGGCTTCACCCCGTTCCTACGCTTCCGCGGCGGCAAGGCGCTGGCCGTGACTTTGGGAGTCTGGGCCGCCATCGCTGGGTGGCCCGCAATGCTTGCTTATGCGGGAACTCTATGCTTGCAGGAGCTCACTTGGCCCAAAGCCCCGGATGCGCTCAAGGTCTCTCTGGGCATGGCGGCCCTGGGGACTGTGGCATGGCTGATGAAGTTGCCCGCACGGTATGCCGCGGCATGGATCCTTACCTTCATGGTTATTATCATCAAACAGTGGCAGTACGAGACGGTGTTTCAGTGCACGGCAGACAGGTACGGCACTGGCATCAACGACAACTGGCCGGGCGCCGGTGCGGGGAAGGCCTGAGAGAATCAGCCACGCTGTGTGAACGGCCAGTTGGCAATGAAGGGTTGAAGTCGGTTCGCGTTGCTGTTTGTCGCGATCATACTGGTAGTCCTTCCGCTCGCGATAGGCAGCGCTCACAAATCTCCGTAAACAGAGCCCGCTCGCCACATTGGAACGGGGCTTCAGGCTCATTGGAGTCAGTAAGGTACACCTTCACCTAATCTTGTTTATGGTGTCGCTGGTATCCTCAACTCCGTACCTCTGGGCGCTGTCCACCTCACTGAAGCTTCGAACTGATGTGTTCACTTTCACGCGATCATCGTTCCCAACTACCTTACCATGAGGAGGCTGGGGCTTCTTGACACCCGCCTTGCCATGATGATCCCATTCTGGGCAAGCGGGTATGGGACCTTTCTGTTGCGCCAGGCGTTTCGTCAGATACCGCAGGACTTTGAGGACGCTGCCCTCCTAGACGGTTGCTCCGCCTTGCGTTTCTTGTGGCAGGTATTGGTGCCTCTGGCCAAGCCAAGTATTGCGTATATTGTATCAGTATGTCATGATATAGGATAAAGACTGAAGATTCTTAGGATTCCGATGGGGAGATGAAAGCGTCAATGGTTGTGCAGCCAAACGCGTCCGGGGAGAGCGGGTTCAGCCTTGCCGAAGTGATCGTGGTGGTCGTTCTCCTGGGGCTGGTGGCTGTGGTAGTGTACGTAGGCGCCAAATGCGCTGTGAGGATCAGCGAGACCGGCAAGAGAAAGGCGGAGGCCGTTGCGATAATGAAGGCTGTGGCTGAAGATCTCAGCGGGCGCATTGGCGACCTGGCTTCAGCGGGCGGAGAAGGCGAACGTGACTACACAGGCGGCGTCGGCATTTCGCCGCAGTACGAGGTCAAGTACACCCTGAGCGACGCGGGCCTAGGAATCTGGCGCCTTGAAGTGAGGGTGGTGCGAGATGATGACACCTTGGCATCGGACGCTCTCCTCTTGCAGGCCCCCGGCACCTGACGCAACGAGGCGAGATGCCGGCATTACTCTGGTGGAACTCATGATAGCCATCGTGCTCATGAGTGTAGTCTTCGTTGGAGTGCTTGCCTATTTTCAGCTTGCAATGGCCGCCAATCTGAGAGTCTCTACTCAGGCTACATACTCTCAGGAACTCTCACTCATGGCATCGCTGATCCTGGATGGATCGGACGGGCGATACCGCGGTCTGAGGCAGGCAAGGGCCGTTCATGCTTCACACGGACATGGCTACGTGTCATACACCTTCGTCTACGGCGGATCCGATGCCGGTCACTCGGAGACCTACTGGTCGAGCAATGGACAACTGTACAGATCACGCGGCGCGGGGATTCCGGAAGAAATGGGGAGCGCGACAGGGCTCGAGATTACCGCTGTGGACGGCGTTGGCAACGGAGTGTACTCCCTGGTGATCACAGGCGCAACCGGCAAGGTGGGCGGAACTGAGTACGCCACGTATGTGCGGTTGAGAAACTACTCCCCTTGAGCCTAGCTGCGCTTGGTAGCCGGCTAGAGCTTCTTGCGAATGTACGGGAGGGCGGTCAGTCGTGTCGTTTCTTCGAGACGAAAAGGGTAGCGCGCTTGTGTACACCTTTGTCTGCCTGGTCGTGCTGAGCTTCATCCTCATGGGAATGCTGCAGACGGCTGCGATGGCCTACCGGGCAGCAAGGTTTCAGGAGAATCGGCAGAGGGCTTTCAGTGCGGCTGAGTCGGGATTGGCCATTGGCCTCGCCGCCATGACCAGTGGGATTGTGCTGGAACGCCGGGAATACGACGT
Organism: Bacillota bacterium; assembly: GCA_019136685.1. GTDB lineage: Bacteria > Bacillota > DTU025 > DTU025 > DTU025 > UBA5389. The sequence goes on from JAGVTS010000241.1 coordinate 17,170, forward strand.
TGAGCCTCCAAGCATAGACCCGACCGCCGATGACTGGCTGGGCGGCGGCAGCGGGGGCGCGCCGGGGAGCGTGAGTTTGCCTAACGGAGCAAGCTACGGAGTGTGGCTGTCGGCTCAGGATGACACGGGGCTGTCTACTCTGACATCCAGGGGCACGTGCGGCTCATCGGCAAGGGCAGTCGAGGTGACGGTGCGCGAGCCGAGGATTCTGCCGGCGCAGGCCTCAATTACCGCTGCGGCCAGATCGCCGGGGCATGCGGTTCATCTCAAGGGTGCGACTTCAGTGGAAGGCGATATTCGAATTGAGTCGGCCCATCTTGATTCGCTCAAGATTGAGCCGCCGCTTGGCTGGGGCTTTCTGTCGTTTCTGGTTGACCTGGAGGGTGATTTGACCGTCGGCAAGGGGGCTCGTAGGGCAGATTTCGTGGAGAAGTTCAAGAAGTACATTCGCGACGAGCGAATTCTCGTGGCCGATGACGCGCGAACATATCCGGTGGCGATAGCACCGGATGGCCTTCCGCCGAGGGAGGGAATCAAGAAGAAATCCATAGAGCGGATTACCATATCAGAAGACGGCGACTACCCGTTCATCGATCTTGACGGCATTAACGAACTGCGGTTCCAGACGGGAGACACCGGAGACCCCGCCACAGACGACATCACGATCCGGGTTCGCGGCGATTTCAAGATGAAGGGCATTTCGTCGATCAAGGTTTCGGGCCAAGGCAAGGTGACAATGTACGTCGACCGTGATGTCAAGGATCTGGGGATCAGCTTTGTTGGCGGCTTATTCGGCAGTGCCGATCCGCTGAAGCTCTGGATCTATTGCTCGGGCAAGCATGTCAATCTGCTAAAGGGCGTGGGGTTCCTCCCCGGCATTGGCATGACGTCATGCATGGTGTACGCGCCTGATGCCAGAGTGACGTACGAGGATTTTGGAATACACCACGGATCCATCGTATGCGACCAGTTCAAGGCGGAGGGAGCTACCACTTTCGAATGGGATGAGCGGTGGCGCCAACACAACTTTGAGCCGGAGGGCCGCGCCCCCAAGGTGATACCCGGCTCCTGGCGGGAGAGGCACTGAGCGACGCAGTACAGCTCACGGCCGAGCCGGGGCGTTTGTGTTAGCTAGCGTCTCCCCTGCGCTGGTTGAGGGCTGCGGCGATGCGCGCCCGCCTTTGGCCGTCGATGGGGTAGTAGTAAAGCGCAATCATGGCAAGCGCCAGCGAGACCAAGGGGATTACCGTCATCAGCAAGCGTAGGCCCAGCGCTACCGTGGCAGGCTGGACCAGAAGCGTGGGATTGTATCCATGTGTGCCCATTACTACGCTGAACGCGATGGCCTCCAAGGAGACGCTGAACCTCATGATGAACGCGTTGGCGCCGAAATACGCGCCCTCTCGCCGCGCGCCCGTGTTGACCTCGTCTTCATCGATGATGTCGGCGATAAGCACATCCACCAGCACCAGGACTCCAGCCAAGCCTACGCCGGTGAATGCCGTGGTGATCATCACAGTCGCGAGGCTGTTTACGAACGCGAATGGTACTAGGGCGAGCGCAAGCACTGCCACTGCCAGCAAGCTTGTGCGGCGCGGCCCCAACCGGTTTGTGATGCGCCCCCATACCCACACCATCGGTAGGGCAACGAGGAAGATCGGGGCCAGCACCAGCGTGTTTTGGGCGTCGCTCAGGCCGAGCACGTACTTGCAGAAGAAAGGCAGTGTGGCCGGGAGCAGCACGAAAGTGAACTGCACGAAGAGATTCATGATGACGAACGTGAGAAACGACTTGTTGACGAACGTATACTTAAATGCTTCGGCGATCGGCAGGCCCTGCTCATTGCTGAACTCGGGACGTTCCTTCGATCCGAGCAGGCTCAGGAACATGGCGGCGAGGCCCAGAGCGCCGAAGATGATACCCATTCCTGTCCATCCGAGTTGATCGCGGACTGCAGGCGCCAGAGCCATTCCCACGATCATGCCCACAATTCCTAGTGCCTGCTTGGTGGCAGAGACGCTGGAGCGTTCGCCCAGCGACGGGTACATCTCCGGGAAGAGGGCGGTCCAGTTCAAGACGACGACAGTGAATAACCCGTCAAACAGGAAGGCCATGGCAAGGAAGTATGCGAACAGGCTGTTCGCGCTGGCTTGCACCGATTGGGGCACGGTCCATACGAGGACGAATATGACGCAGAATGGAACCGTGCCGAACAGGATGAACGGAATTCGCCTGCCCCATCGGGTGCGAGTGCGATCAGACCACTGCCCCGCAAGGGGATCGTTGATCGCATTCCAGATGCCATAGATCGTCATGCCAGTTCCATACAGCACGAGGGGCAGCTTGAGGATGTCCACATAGTACAGCTGCGCCCAGGAGTTGAACGCCTGCCCCAGCAGCGCGGCGGTGAAGGAACCCAGGCAGTATAGGAACGTGCCCGACGGAGCGCCGTATCTGCTACCTATTCGCAACCCCATTCCATCGCCTCCCCGTGAACGTCTGTTTCGAAGCAATTTCGACAATCAACTCCGCTCACCTCCTTGGCAGGTGGGGAAATCATCCTCGTGTAGGATATCTGTGGTAGGGGTCGAACTACTGCAAAGACTCTGTGTCGGGCAGGTGAGATTCCGAAGGATGGCCAATTCAGCACGTTTTCGGGCGGCGACTGCCGTGATGCTTGCGGCGGCGTTCATGGTTATGCTGGTGATGCCGCATGCTTTCGGTTCCGAATCTGGTTCTGAAACCCGGGGCAACGGCGCCTCCGCCGATCTTTCATACTCGATTGAAGAGCGCCGGCGGATCTGCGAGGAGGTCTGGCGCAAGATAGCCCTGTGGTACAGCTACTTCGACGACAAGGGCATCGATTGGGAATCCGTGAAACCCCGCTATCTTGATTTGGCCGCCGGGTCAAGGAGCGACCGCGAGTTCTTCGCCTGCATAACCAGCCTGCTGCGTGAACTTCACGACGGACACTCGTACGTCTACGAGTACCCTAAGCTGGTTGCCGGCATGGGCAATAGAGGTACACCTCGCATGCGCGTGACCGAGACGGCCGGCAGGCCAATCGTGGCGGAGGTCGCTTCGAGCTCGGATGCTGAGGATAAGGGCATCATACCTGGCCTGGAGATCGTGTCGGTAGATAGGCAACCCGCAGAGGAGCGGATTCGTTCGCTGGTTCCTCTTATCACGGCTTCGACGTCATGGTATGCGCGGAGCGCTGCGGTGGCCGCGATCCTAAACGGCGATCTGGATCAGGCTGTGCACGTTGAGCTGCGCCGCCCGGATGGGACCGTGTTTGGAGTGTCGCTCGCGCGCGAGCCTTTTGAGCGACGGCCGGAGGCGATCACCGCCCGGGGCCTTGATGAGGGCATCGGGCTGCTGCGCCTCCCGTCTTTCTCCGCGTCCAATCTGAGGCTGAAATCGGGAGACGCTCTGGTTCGCGCATTCGACGATGCTCTGGAGCAGCTCCGGGCGACGAAGGCGATCATCGTCGACCGAGTACTGGCGACTGCCATAGACTACCTCGGCCGCCCAGCGTCGAGGTGAGGCCAAGCTGAGGCAAGGGTGAGGCAGGGGAGAGGTTCCCCTGCCTACATATTGCCCGGAGCTTCTCTATATCTCCCCTTCGCCTGCTTTCGTCGCTCGGTCAAGCGCCTGGTTGATCTCGCGTCTGACCGCGGCGCTAAGCACGTTTCCACCTTCTTCGAAGGCCTTGAGGGCGTCCAGAGCTGCCTCGGCTGAAGGTGTGCCGGGGTAAGCTTTGGTATAGGCCTTCAGGGCCTCGATCACGTCCGGCCGCACACGCTTCGTGGTGTAGTCATAGTGAGGAGTGTTGCTGGTCCCCATGAGAAGAGCAGATAACGCTCTCTTGAAGTGGGTTCCGGCCTCTTTGGCGAAAGCCGAGTCCGGATACTTGGCCAGGTACGCCTCCCAGGACGCCACACGGCTGCCCAGCTCGGCCAGGGGAACTACTATGGCAGCGTCGTACTGCCAGCGCTCGTTGCGCTCACGGTCGTCGAGGCCGACAAAGTCGGCAGCGGCCGGAGGCAAGAGTCGGCCGAACTGCTCAGCGCTTGATCCCGGACGCGGAACGACTGTCCACGTGCCTTCACCGTCATAGACCGCGTTGAGTCCGGCCTTTTTGTACTCGTTTGACGCGTTGAGCTGCGATGCGAGCCTCGGAAGACGCTCGTATGCTGCCTGCGTCGCCTCGCCAGTCTTCGGGGGGTCCGCAAGTCCTGCTCGCTTCTCTAGCGACATGCCCTCTGCTGCGGCTATGGCTAGATGGAATTGCCTGAACTCGCGGAAAGCGTCTTCGCGGAAGTACGGCGGCGCCAGTTCGAACCGGGCCTTGTACTCCGCCACGGCCTTCTCCACCGCCTCGGCAGGCTTCGACTTGTCGAATGATGCGATGTATTCGGCGTACGCTTCGGGGGTGAAGAGAGGAGTCACGTCGACTGCGGCGATTGCCAACTGGCGACCGGTCCACCGCCACACGGTCCTGACCATCCCGATGGAGTTGGCATGAGCCACAGCCCACACCTTCTGGTATGTTACCAGCTCATTCAAGCCCGTGCGGGAAATCGGAGCAACCTCAAGTCCGCCCACGTCATCGATACTGATGTCAATAGGCTGGACGAGCTTGCCCGATTTCGAGTATATGCCGTCGTAGTAGTCAAGCTCGGGTCCGGAGGTCGAGCCGGGCCCGGGAAGCCCCAGCATGAACTGCCGACCCCGCTCGGAGTCGTTGATTCTCACTCTGAAGTGGTCGAGGCCGTGAGCGTCAAGCTGCGCGCCGTGAGCCAGGGCCTGTGGATCACCCAGGAAGCGGGGCTTGCCGCCTTGGAATGACACGACGTACGGGTTAGTGATCCCTCCGGATCCGCCCGTGGGAATAGCAACGACTACATCGAGCGCGCGATCGTCGTCGATTCGCCCGACGAAGAGTGTGCCGGGGTATCCGCCGCTCGTGCCGCCCAGAACCATCGTGATTCGATCGCCGGTCACGCCGTCGTACACGACTACATCGTGCGACGTGCAGAACTGGCTGTCGTCGCTGTATGGATGTCCTACGAGTAGAATGGAGTCGTCTACACCGTCGCCCGTGACGTCTGCCTGAGCGCGGGCGTGGATTCGGTCGTCCGCAGGCAGCGTTTGCGCCGCAGACGCCGGCAGCGACATGAATCCTGCAACCGCCGCAAATGTGATAGCGATTGCGACCGTAATCGCGGCTGATGCTCGCAATCGCGTATCGCGCATCCGCATTGTATGCACCTCTGTTTGGAACGGAGCGCATCCGCATTGTATGCACCTCTGTTTGGAACGGATTTTGGGGCATGAGATGCCCACAAACAGATTGTATCAGCTGTTTGACCGGTTTTGGCAGGTAGTATGTGGAGACGGTTCCCATACAGTGCCCGTGCAGGGTCGTTTATCGTTATACGTTATATACTTGTTGACAAACGGAAAACATGACTGCTATCATGTACCAAAGAAGACTTAGGAAGGCAGATGGGAGTTATCTTCAGGGCGAATACGATGCAACCCTGTAGTGGAGGCACATATCTTGCGAGGAAGGGCCGGTGGAGCCTATGGCCATAGTGATCAGGCTCGACAGAGTGCTTGCGGATAGAAAAATGCAGCTCACGCAGCTTTCGAGCCGGATCGGGATAACTCTCGCTAATCTGTCGAATATCAAGACAGGCAAGGTGCGTGCGATCAGGTTTACGACCCTTGACGCCATATGCAGAGAGCTTGGCTGTCAGCCAGGCGACATACTCGAATACGAGCCGAGCATCGGCGAAGAGGAATGGGACGACGATGCTGAGTAGCCGCACGGGCAGGAATGCGGCGCCCGGCAGCGCGACGTATGATATCGAGCATACTACTGGAACAAAAGGAGGCGTTCTGGTGTTAAGCGAGAGACTAATGTCGGAACTGAACCGTCAGATCAACTACGAGCTGTACTCGGCCTACCTGTACACTGCGATGGAGACCTACTTCCTCGATAGGGGCCTTACCGGTTTCGCGAACTTCTTCAAGGTGCAGACTCAAGAAGAGTTGGCGCATACCCGGATCTTCTTCGAGTACGTGTACCGCAAGAACGGTCGCGTAACCCTGGAGGCCATCGATAAGCCTGAGGCCGACTTTGCGAGCATCCTGGACTTGTTCGAGAAGGCTCTTGCCCACGAGCGGTTCGTGACGAGCAGGATTTACAAGCTGGTCGATATTGCGGTCGAGGAGAGAGAACACGCCACCAACAGCTTTCTGAAATGGTTTGTCGATGAGCAAGTGGAAGAAGAGGAGTCGTTCCAGGGTCTGGTGGACAGGCTGAACCTCATGGGCGACAAGCCCAGCAATCTGTTTATGATCGATGCCGAACTGGCACAGAGAGTATTCACCCTGCCGGCGCCGCTCGTGCCGACGGCACAGGCATAGTAGACGGCAGAGAACGCAGACCCCTGTAGGCCCAGATAGAGCCGCCAGACTACCATGGCGCCCGCGCCGATGCGCCCCTCCTACACACCATGTGGGGGGCGCTTTCTCCATTCCCACACGGCCAGGCCGAGGCATTCTGTCACATACTGCTCCGAGAGGCAGGAGGTAGTTGAAGTACCGTCGAATTTCGACACTATAGAGGATAGAGTTTCCTGTTAGGCCATCGAACACTTGCCGATTAGCGGTTTTCGTCTATCGCCTAACCAACCCAACTACTGATTGTTGCCAGGAGCACGAAAGTCATCTTGCATTGTTTCCCTTCGCAGGAGAAATGGCATCTAGGTCGAATTCATCATGCCAAGTTTGCACATGGGTGGTTGCATCTGTCGATGTGTAGCCCGGCTTGTGGCGGTGTGAGAAAGGGAGGATGCCATGTAAGATCGAGCAGAACTGGTCATCGGTTCGGGAGCTGAACCATTCCCGGCGAACGCCGCGGCTCAGCTGTGTGTTGCGATCATGGTACACTCGATTGCATGGGCTGAGATGAACGAATACCGATGGAAGTGGGGTCTGATAGGCATGGAGTTTGGTTGGTGGACCATTGTGCCGCCGCTTGTGGCAATCACATTGGCGCTCGTCACGAAGAAGGTCATACTGTCGCTGGGAATCGGAATCCTTTCGGGCGCCCTGATTGCATCGCATTTCAGCATTGTCGGCATGTTCACTATCGCTGCAACGACCTTTTGGGAGAAGATCACCGACATGTGGAACGTGTCGATTCTGATCTTCCTGGTGTGCCTGGGCGTCCTCACGTATCTGGTGACTATTGCCGGGGGTGCTAGGGCATATGGGGATTGGGCCGCCAAGCGGATCAAGTCGCGAGCCGGCGCCCAGCTTGCAAGCCTGCTATTGGGGATTTTGATCTTCATCGACGACTACTTCAACTGCCTTACTGTGGGCACTGTAATGATCCCGGTGACCGACAGGTACCGCGTATCACGCGCGAAACTCGCCTACATTATCGACGCAACCGCCGCTCCGGTGTGCGTGATTGCTCCGGTGTCGAGCTGGGTTGTGACCATAATGTCCACGATGGGCGACAAGTTCAGGGCCACCGGCATCGAGATGGAACCGTTCGTCGCATTCCTGCGAACACTTCCTCTCAATCTCTATGCCTGGCTGACGCTGGGCATGGTGGCCGTCGTCGCGATTTTGGAACTTGACTTTGGGCCGATGGAGAAGTTTGAACATGAAGCCAGGACCACAGGCAACGTGAATGCGGCCAAGCCGGCCGGCACTGCGCGGCGTCAGCCCGCGATCAGCCCCAAAGGCACGGTGTGGGATCTGCTCGTTCCCGTCATAGGGCTGATCATCTTCGCCATCATCATGATGGCGTACACCGGCGGTTACTGGTCCGGCGAGGGGATGTCTTTCCTCGACGCCATCAAGAACACAGATTCGGCCACGGCCCTGATGTACGCGGGTTTTCTGGGCCTCGCGCTTACTCTTGTGGTTGTGCTACCTCGAGGAGTGGTACCGATCAGCCGGATACCTGAGGCCATATGGGGCGGGTTCCTGGCCATGCTGCCCGCCATCATAATCCTCATCTTCGCCTGGACAATCGGCGGCGTCATCGGCCAGCTGGGCACGGGCGAATTTCTGGCGCATCAGGTAGGAGTGCACCTCAATCCGGCGTGGTACCCTGTGATCATGTTCCTGCTGGCCTGCCTGATCGCGTTCTCTACCGGCACTAGCTGGGGCACGTTTGCGATCATGGTCCCGATCGCAATCGACTTCGCAGTGCTGCTGGCGCCCGAGATCATGCTGGGCATGATCGGCGCAGCGCTGGCGGGCGCGGTATACGGCGACCACTGCTCGCCCATATCCGACACTACGATTCTCAGCTCCACGGGCGCGCAGTGCAACCACATCGAACACGTGTCCACGCAGTTGCCGTACGCAACAGCTGCCGCGGCCGCAGTTGCGGTCGGCTACGTTTTCTACGGGTTCTTCGCGCGAACCGGGGCTTCGACAGGGCTGACGGCAACCCTGACTCTTCTGGTCGCGGCAGCTGTGCTATATATGATTATCCGAGTGCTGCACACCCGATCCATTAGGAAGGAGGCAGCTACAGGCAGAGCCGTAGGTAAGTGATGACTGAGCGCCGGTGTGCACGCAACATGGCTGTAACGGACGAGGCGGGGCGGAATCCCCGCCCGTCCGAATGTACGAGCTCTCCTCACGCTTGTGGCTGTGATGCCCAGACGGTAGAATGAGAAAGGGCGTCAAGCTACGCCCCCCGGCAACTGGAAGGGGATACCTACATGGCAGGATTCGGAATACATCTTTCCATATCAGGCGGGGTCGCGCAGGCGGCGGCGCGCGCTCGCGAACTCGGTTGCGACACATTCCAAATATTCAGCCGCAATCCTCGCACACTCAAGGCCAAGCCCATCGATCCCGATGACGCAACCGCCTTCCGTGCGATTGTCGGGGAGTTGGAAATACGCCCCGTCGTGATACACGTGAACTACCTGATCAACGTGGCAAGCCCCAAGGATGACACTTATCAGCTTTCGGTAGATGCCCTCACAGACGAGCTTGTCCGCGCCGATGTCCTTGGAGCAGAGCTGGTAGTGATGCACCCAGGCAACCATCTCGGTAGCGGTGTTGAGGCCGGAGCGGCGCGCATTGCCTCTGCCATCGACCGCGCTTACGAGTCAACGGGCGCCCGTGCGCGCCTATGCCTTGAAAACATGGCGGGGGCCGGCACGGAGATCGGCACTACGTTCGCCGAATTGCGCACAATTATCGACATGGCTCGGCTTGGACCGACCCTTGGCGTGTGCTTCGACACGTGCCATGCCTACGGAGCGGGCTACGATGTGTGCACAGCCCGCGGCCTCCGGGCAACTATCGAAGAGGCCCGAAGCGCTGTTGGCATTGAACGTATCGTGGCGGTACATGCAAACGACTCCAAAGGGCAACTGGGTGGCCGCAAAGACCAGCACGAGCACATCGGACACGGAGCAATCGGGCTTCCGGGTTTCCGGAACATCCTTGCGTGTCCGGAGTTGGCCGGCCTTCCCTTCATACTCGAGACGCCCGTGGATTCCCCAGAAGACCAGGTGCGAGACCTTGCCGCCATCAGATCATGCGCACAGCAGGATGAACATCGGCAACTGACAGGGAGGATGCGAGTTGAGGTCTGAGCCGGTTGGGGCGATAGCCAACTACATCTCGGCTGAAGCCGCCGAAGTGCTTCGACGCGAGATTGAGCAGACTGACGGGGCTGAGGTCTTTGCCGTGGGGCGATGCGATTCGAACTACGTGGTGTGCGATCTATCTGTGCTGGCTAGAGGGAACAGAGGCGCCGCCCCGGTGGTCGATCCTACCCTTATTCGTGGACAAGTGGTCATACACAACCATCCGTCAGGAGACCTTACGCCTTCCGACGCCGATGTGACGGCAGCGGCCACCCTGGCCGCACGGGGCATTGGCTTCTGGATCGTCGACAACTCGGTTCTGCGTATTCGTTCGGTCACTGACCCGTTGGCCAACGAGATGGGTTCGATCATCATCGATCCTGCCGACATCAGTCACCTGTTTTCACCCGCCGGGCCGTTCGCGGCACGATTCCCTGGGTATGAGACACGAGAAGGGCAGATAGAGATGGCGCTTGCGGTCGCGCAGGCGTTTTCCAACGGCGGGCACTTGGTCGTCGAAGCAGGCACGGGCACCGGAAAGTCCCTGGCCTACCTGGCGCCGGCCTTCTTGTGGGCCCGGCGCAACAGCACACGAGTAGTCGTGTCGACTAACACCATCAACCTGCAGGAGCAGATGATCCACAAAGACATTCCTGCCATCTCCGATGCACTGGGTGAGGAACTCCGTGCCGTGCTGGTCAAGGGCAGAGGCAACTACCTGTGCATGCGCAAACTCAACCGGGTGCTCGCCGATCAGGACAGGGCGCTGGAACCCGCCTTGCGCGGCCCATTCGGGCAGGTGCTGGAGTGGGCATACGCAACCGACACAGGCGATCGCTCCGACATGAACTTCGAACCCAACCCGGAAGTGTGGGAGATGGTCAGCTCAGAGTCGGATATGTGCCTTCATGCCAAGTGCCCTCATTTCGGCGAATGCTTCTTCCATCGGGCGAGAAGGGAAATGGACGATGCCGAAATATTGGTGGTCAACCACCACATCTTGTTCGCCGACGCATCGATCCGAAGCCAGCTGGGGCCGGATGCCGAACGCGCTGTTTTGCCGCGCTACCGAGCAGTGATCCTGGACGAGGCTCACAACGCTGCTGATATCGCCACCGAGTACTTCGGGCGGATGGCCTCCCGGATCGGTCTGATCCGGCTGATCAACGCGGTCTATCGTAGGGAAGGTAGGCCTGGAGCGACCGCGGGCGGCCCGGGGCAGGCCGACTACGGGGCTCTGGTGCGCCTGCGCGGCGCGCTCTACAGCGACTGGGCCGACACATCAAAGCAGGGCCGGATTCGCGCCGCCCTTGACCTGATCGACATGGAGGCCGCTGTGTCTGCCATCAGGCTCCGCGAGGTGGGCGAGACCTTCTTCGAGGAAGCTAGGCAGTTCGCGTTGCGCTCAGCCGGCGAAAGCGGCGAACGCACACTGCGCATAACAGATGAGATCCGGTCGGGGCAGGAGTGGGACCGGGTGATTTGGCCTGCCCATGAGCGCTTAGCCGCCGCGCTCGAGGACTTTGCCGAGTGCCTTGTGCGGCTGGTGAAAATCCTCCGGAGCGAGGTCGACAACACGGGCGATGCCGAGAACGACGGGAGCGGCGGGACCGGAGGGGAGGGTCCCGGCAGCAACAACTCCACAGGCAGCGGCGGCACGGACGTCTACGCCGAGACCGTGGAGCTGACGGCCTACGCCAACCGTGCGCGGGGGCTTGCCGATTCGCTGCGGTTTGCGGTTGCGGCCGATGCCCCTGGCCATGTGTACTGGATCGAGACCGCCGGAGCCGGACCCAGATCCAATGTGCGTGTGGTTGCGGCGCCAATCGCTGCCGGCGAGGCCATTGCCCGCTACCTTTTGGAGGGGCAGGAGTCGGTCATCTTCACCTCAGCCACGCTTGCTGTGGGCGAGAGCTTCAATTACATCAAACGCGATGTTGGCTTGGATCTGGCTGACCCAGGGCGCGTGAGCGAGCTGCTCGTGCCGTCGCCCTTCGACTTCGAGCGCCAGGTGCTGCTGGCTGTGTGCGACAACCTACCCGACCCCGACACCGCGCGTTGGGAAGACGCACTGGCCGAAGCGCTCAGCGGGGTGTTGGAGGCCTCAGGCGGACGAGCGTTTGTGCTGTTCACCTCGTACAAGCTCCTGGGCGCCACCGCGCGCCGCATGGAGGGATTCTTCCGGCAGCACAGGATGAGGCTGCTGCAACAGGGCGAGGCGCCCCGCCATACACTTCTCGCCGGCTTTCGCCGGGATGTGCGCTCAGTCCTATTCGGAACCGACAGTTTCTGGGAAGGGGTGGACGTGCCCGGTGAAGCCCTGTCTTGTGTTGTCATCCCGCGGCTTCCATTTGCTGTACCCACAGTGCCGCTGGTAGAAGCGCGAATCGAACACCTTCGCGCCGGTGGGGCCGATCCTTTTCGTGAATACACCCTGCCCGCCGCAGTTCTCAGGTTCAAACAGGGATTCGGACGCCTCATCCGCACCACTGCCGACCGCGGGGCAGTGGTGGTGCTCGACTCGCGCACGGCCCGTCGCAGCTACGGTCGGAGCTTCATCGCGGCTCTCCCCGGCTGCACAACGTGCTTGGGGGGTATCACCGAAGTCTGCACTCGCCTGGGAGAGTGGTTGGGGCGGCCCGAGTACCAATAGCCGGTCGATGGGGTGGGCCCGGTCCGGCCGAAGGGTGATGGAACCTTCCGGGCTGATTGATCGGCCTTGGGCCGAGATTCTATCCTCCACGAACATGCATATGTACTAGGGGCAATCCAGCGAAGGAGGAAGTATTCCAGTGCTTGTCTTCTACGTGGGCGCAAGGAGCAGAGTTTTGGTCTTCGCAGTCGCCGTGTTGATGCTGGTCTCGTTCGCGGTTTCGGCTATCGGGAGCGTCGCCGAAGACGGCCTGGGAAGCGCCATTCTGAGCGCCGCGGGCGTAGGGAGAAATGCCATCGCTGCGGTTACCTCAGGCAGCAGGCTGGTGCCGATCTACTGCGTGGCGCGTGATGACCGAGTCTGCGCAGTAACCGTCGATGCCACCTGGGGCGATGACAAGACCATGGCGCTTCTGGACCTGTTCGACAGGCACGGGCTCAAGGTCACGTTTTTCCTGGCGGGGCACTGGATCAAGTCGTACCCCGACAAGGTTCGCGAGATCGCTTCCCGTGGCCACGAACTGGGCAACCACTCCTGGACTCATCCTCACATGAGCGCGCTCTCGCGCGACAAGATCCGCGACGAGCTGGAACGTACCCAGCAGGCCATAGCTGATCTCGTTGGAAAGCGCCCCGCAGTTTTCAGACCTCCGTTCGGCGACTACAGCAATACCGTGATCACCGTGGCCCAGGAGTGTGGTCTCAGGACCATTCAGTGGAGTGTCGACTCGCTGGATTGGAAGGACCTGAGTGCCGCGCAGATTCGCGAGAGAGTGATGAAGCGGGTACGCCCCGGCGCGATCATTCTGTTCCACAACGCGGGGAAGAACTCGGTGGAGGCCCTAGACTGGATCATTCGCGACCTCAAGACAGATGGTTATGTAATGCTGCCTGTGTCGGAACTATTGCTTGACGGCGAGACCTACATAGACCGTAGCACGGGCGAGCAGCGGTCTGTGGAGCCCAGAACGCCTGTACCCGGTACGGGCATACGCGAGACGCCGGATCGCCGACCGGCGGTGGACTCGCCGGGGCCACTGTAAGTCCGGAGCAGGGAGGGCAGGGAGGAGAGGACATGATCATCGTGACGGTCAAGCGGCGGACTGTGATACTCGCGATAGCGGCCATCATTCTCCTGGTTGTGTCTGCGTGCGTGGCGATGAGTATGCCCAGGTTGAAACGGATGACGACCGGCGTGAGGCCGGGTGTGACCTTAAGCGGCGTCGCGGTGGGCGGGCTGTTTGCCGACGAAGTGCGCCAGGTCGTGCTCGGCCTAGCCCCCCGCGTCGAGCGGATGCCCCGAGAGGCGATATACCATTCGGAGACGGGCCAGGTGGTGCCGGAAGAGCCGGGCGTAGCGGTTGATGTGGATCGGACGGTGATAGCAGTGATGGCAGCGCCGCGGGGGGCCAGTGTTGAGGTGACGACCAAGCAGGTTCCGCCCCAAGTCACAGCTGCGATGCTTGCGCCCGTGTACCGGGTGGCTACTTCTGAGCGCGCCGTGGCCTTGGCGTTCAACGTGGCCTGGGGTGAGGAATGGCTCCCCCAGATCATGGACGGGCTCGCAGAGGCGGGCGTGCATTGCTCGTTCTTCATCACCGGCACTTGGGCGAGGAAGTTCCCTGAACTGGTCCAGGCTCTCGCGTCCGCCGGGCATGAGATTGCCAACCACGGCTGGGACCACCCCAATCCCGCGCGTCTTGGCGAGGCCGACCTCACCGACTTGATTGAACGGAACGAGACGCTTCTGCGCGAGTTGACCGGGGTGCGTACGCAGTTGTTCGCTCCGCCCTACGGCGAGGTGAACCAAAAGGTGTGCAAAGTGGCGGCGCGCCTGGGCTACACTACGATCATGTGGACTGTGGACACCATTGACTGGCAAAGACCGGCGCCGGAGATAGTGGCCGAGCGTGCCATGAAGAGACTGGCCGGCGGAAACATCATACTGGTCCACCCCACCGAACCCACAGCGAAAGCCCTTCCGTCGATTCTGACCGGCCTATCGCAGCAGGGTTATCGCGCTGTCACTGTGTCGGAGCTGCTGCGCTTGGGAGAGCCTGCCCATGACAGGGGATGACGCACGGTTGGGCCGTATCACTTGAGCAGCTCCTTCTGGATTAGCTTCCAATAGCCTGCGTCCTCCTGTCCTAGCCGCCAGATGGCTATCCCGCCGAGGCCGTACTTTCCAACCAGCTTCAACTTGGCCCTAAGGCTGTCGGTGCTCTCAAACCACACTTCCCGCGTCACACTCCCGGACTTGTAGCGGTAGTGAGGGGTCGCTGCTTCCGCGTCCCACTGTATCTTCCTGCCGTACTTGGCCGCATTCGCCACCGCCTGCTGGTACGTTACGGCTCTGGCCCTATTGGTACTGGTGTTCCAGTCGTAGCCGTATGCCGCCACACCGAGCAGGATCCTTCGCTTCGGCATCTGCGTGGTAGCATACTTGACCACCTTTTCCACCCACTGCAGAGAAGCTATGGGTCCCGGCCGGGTGCCCGACGTGTGTTCATCGTATGTCATGATCATTACCTGATCGCATACGCGGCCAAGTTCGTAATAGTCGAAGGCTCCTACCCACGCTGATGTGGGAGCGTCCTTGTGTTTAGCCGGCACCGACATGGTGACCCTGTATCCCGAAGGCGCCAGCGCGGCGCGGAGTTCTTTCATGAATTGAGTCAATCTTGCACGGTCGGCAGGGGGCACGTTCTCGAAGTCGATATTGACCCCTGAGTAGCCGTGCGTCTTCACGATTTCGAGGATATCGCTGATAGCTCTCTGTCGCGCTGCACGCGAGTTTAGCATGGTTGATATCTGGCCCTTGTCAAAAGACCGCCCGGTCAGGTTGTGTATGAGCGCCAGATTGGCCAGCCCTTTTGAAGTGGCCAGAGTCATTGCGTCTGTGCTGTGGTCGCCTCGCACGTTGCCCGACCCATCGACGACGAACGAGAATGGCGCGATCGCTGTGAGCGAGTCGGAATACGCATGAACAACGTCGTACGACGACCTATCGCCGGGATAGTTTACGGTGTAGTACCCGACCACATCATGCTTGGGCTGCGTCACGCTGCCGGCAGACGGCGCCACTGCCAGGAGCGAACCGGCTATCCATCCGTAGCCGCCTCGTGGCAGTGCCACCTGATACCACCCGTTCACCTCTCCTACCAGGCGTACATGGGTGTTCTTGGCAAGCGTGCGAACCTTGGAATACCGGGTGCCGGGGCCTGAGCGTACGTTGGCATTGTCGGATACAGCCGCGCTGCGGCCTGCAAGATCCTTAGGTGTATTGTTTTGTGTTTGGGGGGTGGGTACAGTTTCGTGGACACCGGGAGGCTCAGGTACCTGGGAGCTCGGTTTACTGGCGCGCATACCTGTTATGGAGCTTGCAATGTACAGGAGAACAACCAAAGCTGTGACTGTCGTGTTCGGCTGCACCTGGTACCCTCCCTTCCGCAGTGTCCCGGATGATGTTACGTATGCCGCAGCGCAGCTGAGGAGGGATTTCGCTGCCTCCTCGCATTTACCTTCAAGCAAATAGGGGGACGAATGGGTGTAGATTCCACATTATGCAGATGCCCTTCATTGGGCATCGGGTGAGGCATGCGCTGTATTTCGCCTTGATACGCAGGACTTCGACGTACGGGGGCGAATGGATAACGAAACATACTGGCCAGCCTGGCACGGCACTGAGAGGCATGGCAGAAAAGGTGAACGAGAAGTGGCGCGACACATGAAGGAACGCATAAGGCAGGGCATGACGCAAGGCACGGCGCCGGAGGCCGCGGCGCCCGTGAAAAGCCACTGCAGCACAGGGAGCGTGCGAGTGGAGGTGCTATGCGGGTCGACCTGTCCCCGCCCGGGCATGCCGCGCTACATGAGCGAGCACGCATCCGGTTTCGATCTCGAGGCCTGCTTGGCTCAGGACGTGCAACTCGCCCCAGGTCAGCGGGCTCTCATACCCACGGGGCTGCGACTTGCGATTCCTCGGGGCTTCGAAGGACAGGTCAGGCCACGAAGCGGGCTTGCCGCCAAGCATGGCGTCACCGTATTGAACGCCCCGGGCACGGTTGACTCGGACTACAGGGGCGAGGTAGGCGTGATCCTCATAAACCTTGGCTCCGAACTGTATACTATCAGGCACGGCGACAGGATTGCACAGCTTGTGATCGCTCCTACCGCTCGGGCAGAACTGGTCGAGGTAGAGTCGCTTGACACTACCGGGCGCGGCGAGGGCGGGTTCGGCAGCACAGGCGTGTCAATCGGGGAGGAGTCTGGGAATGCATGAGGAGATTGGCGACAGGATCTGCGAGCTCAAGCGGGAGATAGAGGCGCTCAGGGGCGAACTGCGCCATTCAGTGTTGCGTGAGGAATCAGCTGCCGGGCGAGAAGGCACGTATGCCATCGCAGATCGGCTGGACAGGCTCATTGTAGAGTTCATGAGGGTTCGCGACCAGGTCGGCGAAGCCGATCGCCTCGCCGAAGCAGAATGAACTCGGGCCTCCTGGGTACACTAGCTGTAGTGTCCAAGCTTTCCAGCTTCTAAGGAGGTCGAGTCATGTCAAAGATAATCGGCACGTTCTCGTCGCGCGATTCCGCTGAGTCGTGCATTCACGAGCTGCGCAACTCCGGCTTCGACAATAACCGCATATCCCTAGTGGCAAAAGGCGATGGGGCACAGGCGCAGGGGCGAGGCGATCGAGGTGGGGGCGCCGCTACGATGGGTATGGGCGGAGGCGCGGCCACGGGTGTCACAGCCGGGGGGGTGCTTGGCGGAGTTGCCGGCCTGCTGGCCGGGCTGGGCGCGCTCACGATTCCGGGGCTTGGGCCGATTGTAGCTGCAGGACCCATTGCGGCCACTCTCACCGGCGCTGTGGGCGGCGGGCTCGTCGGTGGCCTGGTGGATATGGGAATTCCTCAGGAAAGAAGCCAGTACTTCGAGAGCAAGGTGCGTGAGGGCCGCATCCTTGCTGTGGTCGACGCGGATTCCGACAAGGTGGACAAAGCTGCGCGCACCATGCGCGATTTCGGCGCCTCAGACGTAGAGACCCACTGATCTCTGAAGAGTAGAGAGCGGCTCGCCGGCGGCAAGGCAATATGGCCGCCGGCGAGCCCGATTGGCCGGACCGCATGGGCGGAGCGCGCTGCTGGGGTGCACCGCCGCAATGCACGGCGAAGTCTGAAGAATGCGACGGGAGGCGCTTTGAGATGGATGACGGGATAAGGGTGCTGGTAACAGGGGCTGCCGGTAGGATGGGCCGTGAAGTGGTGAAGGCGGTGTGCGGCGCCGATGGGCTTGCCCTTGCGGGCGCGGTTGATATCGCGCTGGTCGGGCAGGACGCCGGCAACGTTGCCGGCATCGGATCAATCGGCATCCCCATTCGTGCTGATCTCGAAGCGGCTTTACGTGACTTGCGACCGGATGTGATGGTGGACTTCACCATAGCCCGGGTTGCACAGGCCAACATCATGATCGCCATCGATCACGGAGTTCGCTTCGTCGTCGGCACATCCGGGATGGGGTCGGAGGCAGTGGAGGCCATACTGCATAAGGCGGCTGTACGCGGCGCGGCAGGCGCCATAGTGCCCAACTTCGCGCTAGGCGCAGTCTTGATGATGCGATTCGCGCGGGCTGCCGCCAAGTACCTTCCGGACTGCGAGATTATAGAGCTTCACCACGACGGCAAGATCGACTTTCCTTCGGGCACTGCTAAAGCCACAGCCCACGAAGTGGCCTCGGCCCGCGGTGACGCCGTTGGGCATGCGCGCGGCCTCGGAACTCGCGGGGTTGAGATAGAGGGGGTGCCCGTTCATTCGGTGCGCCTGCCGGGCCTAGTTGCCCACCAGGAGGTGATATTTGGCGGTCCTGGGCAGACGCTGACCATCCGCCACGACTCGCTGGGCAGAGACTCATTCATGCCCGGAGTGCTTATGGCTATTAGGAAGGCCGTGAGCCTAGATCGAGTGGTTCTGGGCCTCGACCCGCTGCTGGACTGATCAGCCGTCCAGACACCTCCCTGTGCCATCGGCCATATACTGCATGGGAGGTGTCACATGATGAGCCTCGAAGGGAAAACCATCGGGGTGGCCTTGACCGGTTCGCATTGCACAATACCGGAAGTGCTTCCCCAGATCGAAGCGCTGATCGAACGGGGGGCCTCAGTTATTCCGGTACTCTCGTATTCGGTGGCTCACACCGATACGCGTTTCGGCCGCGCCCAGGACATACGGCAGAAGCTGGAGGAGATGACGGGGGCGGAGGTGATCGACACCATCTCCAAGGCCGAACCTATCGGCCCCAAGCGACTGCTGGACTGCCTGGTAATCGCCCCATGCACAGGCAACACCCTGTCCAAATTGGCACTGGGCATCACTGACACTCCGGTGCTGATGGCCGCCAAGGCGCAGTTGCGCAACGGCAGGGCCCTGGTCATCGGTATTGCCACCAACGACGGGCTGTCGGGATCAGCCCGGAACATCGCCACTCTGCTTGCACGCAAGAACGTGTATTTTATTCCATACGGGCAGGATGACCCGAAAGGCAAGCCTACATCGCTGGTAGCAAGGATGTGCGATACCGAGAGGACAATAGAAGAGGCTCTGGCTGGGAAGCAGGTTCAGCCCTTGCTGGTTGAGAAATGGAAAGACTAGTCTGCGACGAGCAGGGAAATGAGGAGATTTTCGCCCAGCGAGCAGGAATACGACCGGCTGCGGCCAATATACTTAGTTTAATTTTACCTGACACAGGGGAGTTGATATGCAATGCTTAACGTAGCAGTGGTGGGTGCGACCGGCGCCGTGGGGCAGGAGATGATCTCGGCCATATTCGAGCTTGGATTGCCGGTGGATGACCTGATACTGGCGTCGTCCGAGAGGTCGGCAGGTCGGGTAGTGTCGACGCCGCGGGGCGACATCGAGGTGCGCGAAGCTACACCCGAGCTTTTCGACGGCGTGGATGTGGCGTTTTTTGCAGCTGGAGGGAGTGTGAGCCTAGCGCTGGCGCCGGAGGCGGCACGCCGCGGCACGCTGGTGATCGACAACTCCAGCGCTTTCCGAATGGATCCTGACGTACCCCTTGTCGTTCCGGAGGTCAATATCGAGGCGGCCCGCAGCCACAAGGGGATTATTGCCAACCCCAACTGTTCTACTATAATCGCCATCGTGCCGGTGGCGCCTATCTACCGGCGGTGGGGGATGGAGCGGATGATTGTCTCCACGTACCAGGCGGTATCGGGGGCAGGCCATGAGGCCATGGAGGCACTTACAGTCGAGAGCCGTGCAGTGCTGGCCGGCAAGGTTCCTGAGCCGTCGGTGCTGCCCGTCAAGTCTGCCAGGGTGCATCATCAGATCGCATTCAACCTAATCCCGCATGTAGACTCGTTTGGTCCCGATGGCTACACTCGCGAAGAACACAAGATGACCGACGAGACCCGAAAGATACTGGGCGACCCCACACTTCGCATAAGCTCGACCACGGTCCGAGTGCCTGTGTACCGCTCGCACTCTGAGTCGATAAACCTGCAAACACGCGAGCACGCCCCCATCGAAGAAGTGCGCGAGCTTCTGTCGACCGCTCCCGGGGTCAAGGTCGTCGACGACCCGGAGAACTTCGCGTATCCGATGCCCGTACACACCTCCGGCACTGACGACATTCAGGTGGGTCGGCTACGTGAAGACCCTTCGGCGCCCAACGCGATGTGGCTATGGGTTGCCGGAGATCAGCTCAGAAAGGGCGCGGCGTCCAACGCGGTTCAGATCGCTGTGGCACTTTACAAGTAGGGGAGGCGGCAAAGATGGGGATTGTGGTTCAGAAATTCGGCGGTACGTCCGTCGCCAGCGAGGAGTCGCGCGCGAGGTTGGTGGCGAAGATAATCGAAGCGCGGCATGACGGAAAGGACGTAGTGGTTGTCGTGTCGGCTATGGGCCGCAAGCCCGCGCCGTACGCCACTGATACCCTGCTTGACCTAGTCGGATCGGTATGCAAGACGGCGCCTCCGCGCGAGCGCGACGCAATCGCTGCCTGCGGAGAGATAATATCCACAGTGGTGGTAGCGACCGCCCTTGAGGCCGCAGGGTGCCCAGCCGTGTCGCTCACAGGTGCTCAGGCCGGGATCAGCACCGACAGCAACTACACAGACGCGCGAATCACGAAGATAGAGCCCAGAAGGATTCTGGAGGTTCTCTCAGACGGTAAGGTAGCCGTGGTCGCGGGCTTCCAGGGAGTGACTGAGGCAGGCGACATCACCACATTAGGACGCGGGGGAAGCGACACGACAGCCGCCGCTCTAGGCGCAACGCTGGGCGCCGAGATCGTAGAGATATACACCGACGTGGAGGGCATCATGACTGCCGATCCCCGCGTGGTCCCCGAGGCCAGGTTCCAAGACACCATGTCCTACACCGACCTCATAGAGATGGCCAACCAGGGCGCCAAAGTCGTTCACCTGCGGGCAGTCGAAATCGCCATGCACTCTCGAATACCGCTGGCCATCAAGAGCACATTCTCCGATTCGCCCGGCACTCTAGTCGCAGATGTTGCCCACCGTGCGGTGGCGACCTTCGCCCCGCCTCGAGTGGTGTCGGCGGTTACCACAGTTGGCGAACGGACACAGCTGGTCATGGTCGGCGATGCCTACAGCGACACAGGGTCGGTGGTCGGAGTCTTTTCCACTCTGGCCGACCGGCGGATTTCGGTGGACATGATCAACGTCTTCCCCGACAGAATCGCATTCATCGTGGCATCCAGAGAGGCGGCAGAGGCCATCGCGACCTTGAACGAACTGGGGATCGACGCCGAGGCCAATCCGGGTTGCGCCAAGGTATCGGTGGTTGGTGAGGGCATGCGCGGCGTTCCCGGCGTCATGGCCAGGGTAGCGCGGGCCCTCCACGACGCGGCTGTTCGCGTGCTGCAGACCTCTGATTCGCACTACTCCATATCCTGCCTCGTACCTGAGGCTGACATGGAACGCGCCGCGCGCGCGTTGCATGCCCAGTTTGAGCTGGGGAAATAGGTGCGGCAGGGCAGGCGCTTTCGTGGGCGCCGCCGCCGCTCCTTTTATCTACTTCGCGATTGCAGGAGGTGAAGACAATGAACGCACTGACAAGAGACGGCAAGCTAGCCCGAGTGCTCACAGCGATGGTGACGCCGTTCGCGGAGGATTTGTCGGTTGACTACCGGAAGGCCAGGGCTCTCGCGCGGCGACTCGTACAGAGCGGGTCGGACGGACTCGTGGTGTCGGGAACCACAGGCGAATCACCCACCCTTAGCCATGAGGAGAAACTCAAGCTGTTCGAGGCCGTGCTGAACGAGGTGGGCAACGAGGCAGTGGTCTTCGCCGGCACAGGCACCAACGACACCCGTGCCAGCATCGAGCTGACTCGCGATGCCGAGCGTGTAGGAGTCCATGGCGCGATGCTTGTCACGCCATACTATAACAAGCCGCCGCAGGCCGGGCTGTACCGGCATTTCGCCGATATCGCCGAGTCTACGGGCCTGCCCCTGCTGGTCTATAACGTGCCCGGGCGCACGTCGGTGAACCTGGCAGCCGATACCATGGCCCGTCTTGCCCGGGACTTCGACAACATCGTGGCCGTGAAAGAAGCATCAGGAGTGCTGGAGCAGGTGGCCGAGATTCGCTCCAAGGCTCCCGACGACTTCATAATCTACAGTGGCGACGACAACATGACTATTCCCATCATGGCAGTGGGCGGAGACGGCATCGTCAGCGTGGCGTCGCACGTTGCCGGCCCGGCGATGCAGGAGATGATCGCCGCGTTTGTGGCCGGCGACATTGCACGTGCGGGCGAGCTGCACAGACGCCTATTGCCTCTGTTTAGAGTGATCTTCGTCACCACTAATCCCATCCCGGTGAAGGCGGCGCTTGCCCTCGCCGGATTTGATGCCGGCCCCCTCAGGCCCCCGCTGGTCGAGGCCACTGAGGCCGAGCGGGCGCAGATCCGTAAGGTCATGGAATCGCTGGGATTGATCGAGTAAGGGCCCACCGCCGGGAAACGCAGCGTACGTTGCCGGCATCCTCAGAAGGAACAGACGTCCCTGCGCGGGTGGGCATGAACCAACCTGAGCGTGAAGGAAAGGGAAGCCGCCGTGTCTGGCGGCTTCCGAACCTGTGGGTTGTGATCGGGGATCCGTGTTTCACCGGGTGTTTTCAGCTGCGCGTTTGTCGGCCTGGTCCGGCGGTGGACTACCCGGGAAAAGCAGCGCCACAGGCGAGCGCCGTAGGCGAGCGCCGTAGGCGGTCGTGTCCCTACAAATGGGTGTGGGCCGCTCATCGCGATCAGCGCCATCGGATGCTCACCGGCCAGCGATTGCGAGCGGATGTCGGCATGGGGCGGTTCGCCATGATTCGGCAGTATACCCCCGGGGGTATTCGATCAGTGATACCGTCAGTTTTTGCCGATAGTTTTAGCGAAAGACGCAATTTCTGAGTACATC
>JAGVTS010000051.1 GCA_019136685.1 Bacillota bacterium
TTCAAGGCAATATGGTAATATAGCCATAAACTTGCCATACACCGGAGGTGCGGATCATGAGCCGCAGCAGCGGACTCGGCTTCTTTGAGCGGTATCTGACCTTGTGGGTTGCAGCATGCATTGTGCTCGGAGTGTTTATAGGCCTTAAGCTGCCATGGTTTCCCCAGGCCCTGAGCAGATGGGAGTACGCCCACGTATCCATACCTGTCGCGATCCTGATCTGGTTCATGATCTACCCAATGATGGTTCAGATAGACTTTGGAAGCATCAAGCGCGCCGGGCGCCACCCTAAGGGACTGATCGTTACTCTCGTCGTGAACTGGGTGATCAAACCGTTCACCATGTTCGGGCTATCTTGGTTCTTCCTCAGGATAGTCTTCGCCAGATGGATACCTGCTGATCTGACACAGCAGTACATCGCCGGCGCGATCTTCCTGGGCGCGGCCCCGTGTACCGCAATGGTATTCGTGTGGAGCTATCTGTGCGGCGGCAATGCAGCCCACACGCTGGTGCAGGTGGCCATCAACGACCTTGTGCTCCTGTTCCTCTACGCCCCAATAGTCATCTTTCAGCTAGGCCTCACAGAGCTTCGGGTTCCCTACGACACAATACTCCTCTCAGTAGTCCTGTACGTGGTCATCCCTCTGGCCGCAGGCTACATCACCCGTGTCCGCCTTATTCGGGCCAAGGGAGAACAGTGGCTGAGCGAATCCTTCTTGCCGAGACTCAAGCCTTTCACCATAGTCGGTCTGCTCCTGACACTCGTGATACTCTTCTCATTTCAAGGCGAAACCATCGTCTCCAACCCCGTCCATATCCTGCTCATAGCAGTGCCGCTCACGATACAGACTTATTTGATCTTCGCCATCGCTTACCTTTGGGCCAGGGCATGGCGCGTTGACCGGACCGTGGCCGGCCCGGCAGCGATGATAGGCGCGAGCAATTTCTTCGAACTCGCAGTCGCAGTGGCAATATCCCTGTTCGGCCTAGGATCCGGCGCAGCGCTCGCTACCGTGGTAGGCGTACTGGAGGAAGTGCCCATCATGTTGAGCCTAGTGGCTTTCGCGAACAAGACGAAGCACTGGTTCCCTGAGCCCGAGCCGACAACCGCGCCGGCAGAAGTCACAACAGCTACAACGGCCACAGCAACTCGGAAGTAGCAGCACAAGACCTAATCCCAAGAGCGAACGCCAGCGTGAGGCGACGCGCCCGCGCAGTGGTTCGTTCATAGATATCGGGATCACACGACATCCTGAAGCATCCCGTCACAGCAGCCTTACATGAGGTCGTGATGGGAGAAACGGCGTTTAGCAGAGATTCGCCAAAACCCTGCCGGAAAACCGGACGGTTGCCAGTGAACACTTCCTGGGTGGGATTCCACAATGCTCTGCTCCCAGCCTAAGGTTGGCTGCCTCTAGCGGCCAAACCAGGCACGTATCTGCGCCTCGGAAGGAACCTTCCCCTCTATCATCGTCTTCCCGTCAATCACCACGGCGGGCGTCATCATGATGCCCCTCTCCACGATCTCGCCGATGTCCGTGACGTGGACGACTTCGGCCTCGATCCCAAGCTTCTTGACGGTCTCCGATATCATCTCTTCCGTCTTGCGGCACTTTGCGCAGCCCGATCCAAGAACCTCAATCTTCATCTCCTGATCTCCTCCTTGTGCAGAACGATACCCCGATTGCGCAGCATGGCGCGGCACGTCGCGCTGCGCTGCTACGCGATAGCGGCGCCAAATATCATGCCGCTCATGGTCGCCATCACTACCACCAGCGACACGAACACTGCCGTCTTCTTTAGCCCCAGCGTACGGCCGATTACAATCATGCTCGGCAGGCTCAGCGCAGGCCCGGCAAGAAGTAGCGCAAGCGCAGGCCCCTGCCCCATGCCCGATCCAAGCAAGCCCTGGATGATCGGCACCTCAGTCAAGGTTGCGAAGTACATGAACGCTCCCACGATGGCCGCGAAGAAGTTGGCTCTGAGAGAATTCCCTCCGACCAGCCGGCCAATATAGGTCGAAGGGACGAGGCCCGTGTCCACTCCCGGTCGCCCCATCAGCAGTCCGGCGACGGCAACCCCAGCCAGCAGCAGCGGTAACGTCTTCTTCGCAAAGTCCCACGTAGAGCCCACCCAGTCTCCCAACTCGTCGCGTCTGAACCACGCATACAGCTGATAAGCGAGCAGCGCCAAAAGCCCCAGCACAATCAGCCACTTGAAGTTGAACACGGCATAGAAGAACCCGATCGGCTCAGGGGGCTTGCCCCAGGCTGCGAATACTAGGAGTCCCACCAGAACCGCGAAGTATGCGGCAGTCTGCCCCAGAGTGCGGTCGGCGTCACCGTCATCCGGAGCTGAGGCCAGGCCCTTTTGTCTTTCGGCCTCCTCGCCCCTGAAGATGAACGCCATCAGCAGCCCGATGAGAATCGAGAACACGACCGCTCCGATCGCCCTGGCCAGCCCGATCTTCCACCCCAACACGCGGGCGGTCATTATGATGGCAAGGACATTGATGGCCGGTCCCGAGTACAGGAACGCCGCCGCAGGGCCCAGACCTGCGCCTTTCCTGTAGATGCCCATGAAAAGCGGCAGGATGGTGCATGAACAGACAGCGAGTATCGCGCCCGACACTGACGCAACCGCGTACGCCAGCCATTGCTTAGCGCCCTTGCCCAGATACCGCATGACCGACTTGGTCGAGATGAAGTTCTGCATCGCGCCGGCGATGAAAAACGCAGGCACCAGGCAGAACAGCACATGCTCCCGAGCGTATTCCTGCACCATGTATAGCGACTCGAGCACCGCAGACTGCACCCGCGGGTCGCCGACAGGGGCGAAGTAGGCAACCAAGAATACCGCTACTGCAATCAGGAATGTCTTCAGTTCTTCCATCTATGAACTACGCCTCTCCTTCCGAATCCAGCGAATACTGAGGGCCGCGGGCCCCAAACAGACCGGGACCAGCACTACTCGTCGCTCCAGTCTACTGGCCCCTTGCACCGGCATCGTCTGCGGGGGCCAATCCGCAGTCACCAGGCCCGAGCACTGTGCCCGCGCCGGACTCGCACATGTGGTCGATGCACTTCATAAACTGATAGGTGCAAGTTGCATGAAGGCTGTACCATACGTTAAGCCCTTCCTTTCTGAATGAGACGATGTCGGCGTTTCGAAGCACGCCCAGGTGCTTCGAAACCGTGGACTGATCCAAGCCGAGCCTGTCTACGAGCTCACAGACGCATTTCTCGCCTTCCTCAGCCAGGATCTCCACAATCCTGCACCTGCTCTCGTTGGCAAGGGCCTTGAATACGGTTGTGCGCTTCCGCACCTTCTGTGTTCCCATATCAATCACCTGTACCTTTCATGGCTATATTAGAATATAGCCATTCGGCTGTCAAGGAAGACGACATGACTCCACCGCCCCACGAACCCACCGCCTCATCAGCATCAGCTCGCGGGGATCGCCCGGGCTGTCGAAGGGCGGGCCGTCGACAACCCGCCGCAGGTGGCCCAAGGGCGTCCCGGCACTTTGCATC
This sequence comes from Bacillota bacterium, assembly GCA_019136685.1. Classification (GTDB taxonomy): domain Bacteria; phylum Bacillota; class DTU025; order DTU025; family DTU025; genus UBA5389. The sequence goes on from JAGVTS010000051.1 coordinate 3,534, forward strand.
GAAATCCAGAAGGAGTGGAGCTCCTGTTGTCGTAATTGGTAGTACGCGTAGCCATGTCGTTATAAGGAGGGGAAAGGCCATGCACGGCTCAGTAGGATTTTCGTCCAGGATCAAGGACCCGGCGTTCGCAAAGTATCAAAAGGCATCCAACAAGTGGGCGATCATCTTCGCGGGCATACTGGCTGTCATTGCAGTTGTGGGTTTCCCGATCTATGGGCACAAGAGCGGAGAGCTCGAAATGCCGCAGTCGCTCTACTACGGGCTGGGCATCGGCGGGATGTTCATCGCAATAGCCCTGGTGCAGATCGCCCGAAAAGGTCGCGACACTACCTGGGACGGCGTTGTAGTCGGAAAGCAAGTCTTTGAACGCAAGACCTATGACAAGACCAACGATACGCATACGACCCATACGGTGTATGAGTACAAGGTAAAACGCAGCAGCGGCAAGATCTACAAGCACCAACACCAGGACTATGACACTATGTTCAACTACTTCGACATCGGCGACAAGGTCCGGCACCACAAGGGGTTTGACCTATACGAGAAGTATGATAAGTCAAACGACGCCACTATCTTCTGCATTGCCTGCGGATCAATCAACGATATCTCGGGCGACACTTGCTCTCGCTGCAAGTGTCCGCTCCTGAAGTAGGGGCGCGGAGGCGGGGTTACGGTGGATGAGGCCGAGAAGCTCCGATGGGAGATATCCGTTCCGATATTCCGGAACACGATAATCCTGAAGCAGATGGCCATCGCCATCGGAATTCCCTTTGGCCTGGTCATCGGCATTCTGCCCATTGCCTCGCGCGGCGAGGGAGCAAGAGAGTATTCGCTCTACGGCTTGGCGCTCATAGCTACCACCTTCGGACTAGCCTACCTCGTGATCATGATCGCTTATGGCGGCAAGTACCAGGTGGGTTTCGTGCTCGATCGCGCGGGCGTTCAGTGCTATACCTGCGGCAAACAGGCGAAACGAAATCGCGTCATCAACAGGCTCACAGTTGCATTGGGTATTCTAGCACACCGCCCCGCAGCGGCAGGGGCGGGAATTCTCGCAGCGTCACGGCAATCCACATCACTCAAATGGCGCGATATAAGGAAGACCAAGCTTCACCCCGGGCAGTACACAATCACTGTCCGCGGGGACTTTGCGCAGCAGATAGCGATATTCTGCACACCGGACAACTACGGAGCGGTTGAAGCCTTCATCCGGTCCAGGCTGGGCGACTCGGGCGGTGAGAGATAGTGCTGAAGCGGATCCTCATCACACTGCTGGGTATGGCGCTCATCATCTACGGCGTGGGCATGGCTATGCTGGGGTTTGTGGGCACGCGCGCAACAGCCGTGATTACCAGCATTCGGCGGCAGGGCGGGGAACGCGACGAAGCAGTGCCCGGAAGATACACCTATAGCATTGGCTACCGATTCGCGCTGCCCGATGGCAGGATCATCGACGGCTCCGCAACCAAGATTGGCAGTTCGGTCCACGTCAAGGCAACCGGGACCTCGACCGCTCCCGTGAGGTACTTCGCATTCTTTCCGTATTTCAACGCACTGGAATCGCATACCGCGCCCGCCATCGGGCAGCTGATTGTGGCTATAGCAGGGGTGTTCATTGTTTTCACCGAGAACAGGCGAAGATGAATGCATGCTAGCAGGCAACTTGCGCACCACACGGCCGCGGGACAGCGGTGAATCCACTTCAGTGCTGACCGCCATAGGCGCAGCGACTCGCGGGCCTGCCGAAGCTGACTAAGTGATTTGCCCCATTCG
>JAGVTS010000079.1 GCA_019136685.1 Bacillota bacterium
TGCGGTTGCACACCGGGCTGCTCCGATATCTCCACCAGTACCGCATCGATTCCATCGGCAGACGTCCCCGACATCAGGCCGACTACTCTGACTAGCCTCGTCATTCTCCGGCATTCCCCGACTCGATAAGCTCAAGAGCGGCGCGAAGGTTGTTGCCCGCCCGGTCCAGCACGGCCTTGGCGTGATCCAGCCTCCCGCCATTCTTCGCCATCAGCACCGCCGCCTTCAGGTTCCCTTCCGCTTGCTCGATCAGGCGGTCCGCGGCCTCGTCGTCTACGCCGGCAGCTATCGATACGATACGCCTAGTTCTGCCGGCCAGCTTGCGGTTGGCCGGTCGGAGCTCGATCATGAGGTCCTGATACACTCGTCCCAGCTTGACCATGGATGCGGTGCTGATCATGTTCAGCACCATTTTCTGAGCAGTTCCCGCCTTAAGCCTGCTCGATCCCATTACCACCTCAGGCCCCACGACAGGCGTGATGGCCACATCCACCAGATCGTCCATGGCAGACGACGGGTTACACGTAAGGCCGATAGTCGCCGCGCCCTCGCGCCGCGCGTAGGTCAGTACCCCCAGCACGTACCGGGCGTTCCCGCTGGCCGATACGCCCACAACAGCATCGAGTCCTGCGATCCCTCTGGCCCTGGCGTCGTCCATGCCCAGCTTGAAGTCGTCTTCCACGCCCTCGTGCGCCTGCGCGAACACCGATTCGCCTCCGGCGATCAGCACCTGGACCAGCTCCGGAGGCGTGCCGAACGTCGGCCGGCATTCAGCCGCGTCCAGGAGCGCAATCCGTCCGCTGGTCCCCGCGCCCGCATAGAACAGCCGCCCGCCCGTCGCGAGCGAGCCGGCTACCAGATCGACAGCTTCTGCCACCTGACCAAGCACAGCCCCGACAGCGTCGGCCACAGTTCTGTCTTCTTCATTCATCAGTTGCAGGATCTCCCGCACAGAGAGCATGTCTAGGTTGCAGGCTTTGGGGTTTCGGCCTTCCGTAACGCTCACTACTACTCACGTCCTTCATCAATCGAACGGGCGCCATTTGCAGTGCTACTTGCAGCCGGGGATAGTGACCGGCAGTTGCCCTGATGGAACAGTGAAGCCGAATATGACCTCTGCCGCAGCCTGCATGCTACACTCCCGGAAGCTGTAGGCGGCGATGTAGGTCCCGATCTCGGGGAAGTCTCTCACATCGTATGGGTTACGCATGCCTACTACTACAACAGGCGATCCGGCCTGCGCTACACGCCTGACCAACGCAACCTGCGCAGGGTAAAGATGCCCGTTATGGGTGCCCACGATCACTAGGTCACGCCCGGCGGCGCCGGCTACGGCGTCCTCGATCTCCCGATCCGAAGGCGACTGCGACACCGTAATATCCGACGCTCCCGGGACGAACATGCGCACAGCCTTGGCAAGCGGGGATCCATGGGAGCCGGTGTCTTCAACCATGGTAAGGTTCTTGATGTCAGGGCTAATCACCAACACGTTGACCTCGTTGCGGTCGTCGCGGTCAGCCCCACATGCCCGGCCGCTTGCACAGTCCGCGTATCGCGCGCAGCCCGCATCGGCCCCGCCCAGCGAGAACGGGATGATTCCATCCCTGTTCTGAACAACGGTCACAGACTCGCGGGCGATCTCCAGTGCAAGCTTTCGATTCGTCTGCGAACCCACACCTTGCGGCGTCCGCGTCAGCACTGGCGGGGTCAAGATTCCGAACAGCGCTTTCACCGAGAGCAGGCGGCGGACCGACGAGTCGATCCTCTCCATGGCAATCCGCCCGGAACGCGCGGCCTCCCAGATTGCCCTGATCGCGATGGCCTGCTCATCCGGCTTATGACACATAAGAGCGATGTCGGCGCCGGCGTCTATCGACCGGATCGCCGCCTCCGCGAGGCCGTATGACTTCGATATGGCGCCCATGAAGAGATCGTCGGTGATGATGATGCCCCGGAACCCGAGTTCCTCCCGGAGCAGCCCCTGGAGCACCTTCTGCGACATCGTCGCAGGAAGAAGCGGTTCGGGCTCGATGGCGGGAAACGTAACGTGGGCAGTCATTATCGCGCCCACCCCCGCCGCGATGGCGGCCTTGAAGGGTATGAGCTCTACCTGGCTCAATCTTTCGCGGCTATGAGGGACATGGGGAAGGTCAATGTGGGAATCCACGGTAACGTCGCCCTTACCCGGGAAGTGCTTGGCGGTTGCCAGCACTCCCGCAGACTGGCTTGCCGCAATGGTCTCCGCGCCCATTGCGGCAACCACTTCGGGGCTTTCCCCGTACGACCTCACTCCGATAGCGGGGTTGCCGGGGTTATTGTTCACGTCCAGCACAGGAGCTAAGTTCATGTTCAGGCCCAGCTGCAGCATCTCCTGGGCGGTCACCTTGGCTGCGCGCCTCGCGTAGTCCGGACAACCTGTGGCGCCCAGGGCCATGTTGCCCGGAAAGACCGTGACTCCGTTGAGCAGACGAGCCACCACGCCCCCTTCCTGGTCGATGGCTGTGAATAGCCCTACCGGGGCGGGGCGGCGGGAGGCCATGCGCTGCAGTGCGCTGGTGAACTCCCACATCTGCTCCGGATTTGCATAGTTGCGCCCAAGAAAGATTACATTGCCCGCGTGCACGTCGTTCAAGTGACCTTCCAGTTCGGGCGTGAGTGACCGGCCGTCGAAACCGACCATGATCATCTGGCCTATCTTGTCTTCTACGGTCATCGATTCCATCAGCGCCCTGACAAGACCAGCATTCACGCTAGCAGGCGAGTACATGGCTATGACTTCCCCTTCCTGCCCGCGACTGCCTGTCTCGTCTTGACCAGGCAAGTCATGGCATTCTCATACCGATCCATGGCCACCAGCACAAACAGGCAGTCGACCACCGACAGCTGAGCTATTCGGGACGCCAGAGCACCGCCTCGCAGGCTGCTCTCGGATGCGGACGCCACCAGCACCACATCGGAGTGTTGGACCGCACTGGAGCTGGGATGGTTGGTAATGCATATGGTACGTGCGCCAACCTGCCTGGCAAGACGAAGAACCTCCAGAGTGTCGACGGTCTCACCCGAGTAGGAGATCGCCACTACCACGTCGTCGGGTCCAAGAAGCGACACTCGCGTTAGCTGCAGGTGCGGGTCGAGCTCGCATTCGGCGAGGACCCCGATTCTCATGAACTTCTGCTTCGCGTCCTGCGCCACAACTCCCGACGCCCCCATGCCGAAGAACGATATCGCCCTGGCTCCCGAGATCATGGCGGCAGCGGCGCTCAGCTGCCCGGGATCGAGCACCTTGGACGTGTCGGAAAGCGCAGTGGAGTTCGCATGGAACACCTTCTGTATGACCACCTCTGCGTCGTCTCCCTGCTCCACCTCGCCGAAGGCAGTAGTCGGAGCGACTGCGAGGTCGCGCGCCAGCGCCAGCTTGAGCTGAACGAATCCATCGAATCCCAACCTCTGGCTGCACTTGATCACCGTCGACTCGCTGACGCCTGCCGAGGATCCCAACTCAACCGAGGACATGTTGACTACATCTTCCGGATTTTCCATGATAAAACGCGCGACCTTCTGCTCAGACGGCCTGAGCGACGGCAGTCGGCCTCTTATCAGCGGCAAGCAGTATAGCGACATCCCACAACACCTCGTAGTGGGCAATTCCACAGGTACGGAACAATTCCTTCTCACCGGGCCGCCAATTTGCAATATTCGCTTACTCACAGGCAATGCCCAGCCGCAGCGGACTGCATCATCCCTGCGTCAAGAGGTTCAGCGATACACGGGTTCCGGGCGCCGACTCATGCTCCGGTGAACAGGCCGGCCAGCTTCTGCCGCTCCTCGGCCAGAATTGCTTCGTCTCCCGGTATGTACGTCTCAAGCGAGTATACACCCGCGAACTTATGATATTCGAGAGCGCGCACTATAGCCGGCAAGTCCAGCATCCCCTTGCCTATTCGAAGGTGGAGGGCCTTGTCCGTGGCGTCGCTCACGTGGACGTGAGCAATCCTCGGGCCAAGCTTCTCAATGAACCGCAGTATAACTTGGGTATCGCGCATATGCGCGGTATCCAGCGTGATCTTGAGGTCCGGTACACCGCAGTCATCGATAATTCTGAGCATGTCGGGAAAATCTCTAACCGACGCTATCTCCTTGTCTATCTCCATATTCTCCAGAGCCAGAGTCACGCCTAGTTGCTCTGCTTTGTCGAACGCGCGGTTAAGCGCCCCAACCTGCATTCCCCAGTGCTCCTCGATTGGCTGCTTCAGCGAAAACCGCCTGCCGGGGTGCACAACCACAAGCCGCGCGTCTATCTGCTGGGCGAATTCAATGCAGTCAAGGAGTTGATTGATGGATTCATGCCTGATTCCTGCGTTGGGCGACGCAATGTTGATGTCCATGATCGGGCAGTGGACTGTAGCCTTCATGCCGTGCTGGTGCAGCATGGCACAGATACTCTCCGCGGGATGCTCCGGGAACTCGCGCCACACCTGGTCCATCCACAACTCAGCGTAGTCAAATCCGCATCTTGATATGGCCGCAATCGCCTCTCCAAGCGGCCTCGAGTAGAAAACCATCGTTGTTGTGCCAAAATGCATGCACTTCTCACTTCCTCGATTCCGATTGATGGTTCCGGGCGCGAGGCCTCGCATAGGCCATCTGCCCTGCCGAGATTCATCTCGGGGCTGCTCAGCGTCTGAACGCAGAGTCTATCTCCGTCAGTGTCGATCAGCTGAAGAAGGCGCGCAATGTGGGCGGAAAGTGCAAGGCGCGGGCAATCCTGTCAGTCCTGCATGGTAAGCTCGTAAGCTCGTGACGCATCTCGTCGCCGATGAAGACGTGGCCCGCGAGATTCTGTTCATGGAATCCTAGAACTCGGCCTCTCAAGAACTCGTTTTCTTACTTGTTCCGCTCGCCGTACAGGTGCACGACGTTGTCACTGCCTATCGTCGCCAGTCGGTCGCCTTGCGGAGCCCAGGCAGATGAGCTCCGGCCGCGCGTCGACACCTCAGCCGCGCGCTCACCGGTGTCCGAATCTATCACCACGTGGTCTCCAGCATCAGGCCCCGCCAGTATCCAGCGCCCATCCGGGCCCGGGCTCCATGAAACATACGTCACTTCCGGCCCATCGACGGGCATGGACCTTCTCAACTGGCCCGTGGACGCGCTCCAGATCGCAACTCCGCCTTCAGTGGCGCCTGCCAGCTCCGAGCTGTCGCCCTTCCACGACACGCCGTGGATCGGGCCACGGTGCCCTAGGAGTTCCCACTCGCGCTCGTCACCCGGACCTGGCTGCCAGTCGGTGCGGTGAAGCGTCCAGCGGCCTTCCGCCATCGACTCCCAAGCCGCGAGATGACCGTCGGGGCTCACAACTTCGCCCTGCTGAGCAATGCTCACGAACCAGCTGCGCTCGCGGGCCCGGCTATCTACATTCCAAAGCGCGTAGTACTCCTCGCCATTGTACGTCTTCACCGAACGGCCGTCCTCGCTCCAGCCCACCACAGCGTATATGTCGCCGCCATCAACCTCCCAGATGGCATCGGCACTTGCGGCATTCCACACCGTCATGTGGTCATGCCTGTGCGCGGCGGCCAGCAACTGCCCGTCCGGACTCCAGCTCATCGATTCCACGGCCTCGTCGGACTTCCCTCTGCCGGTAAGCAGCTCGGCGCCTGTGGCTGAATCCCATATACACACCGAGCCATCGGCATGTCCGGTGGCGATCCTCGCCCCGTCGGGCCGCCATGCTATTGCGGTAACACTGGGCCGACCGGACGCAACCGTGCCCAGCTCGCGGAATTCGGGGCGCGCCGGGCCGCCGTCGCGGACGACATCGGGGCCCCGGTCCTGCCTGTTCCGCCACATCCTGACTCCCACAAAGACGGCCATGGCCAATAGGGCGACAACTCCCACGACAGCCGTGAACACAGCCATCGACTTGCCCCGCCCGGTGCGCCCGCCTGTCCGTTTGGGTGTCCGCCCGGATCTGTGCGCCCTGTTTTTTCCCATTCGCTCACCGCCTCGACTCGATCAGTTGACTCGCCCGCACACCAGAACACGCTCCTGTACGGTATTATATCAGTGAATGGCGATTACATCGCGCTCGCTCTCGAGGAGGCCGACACCATGATCGACAAAGGGCAGGCACTCAACGACGTACTTGTGAGGCTTTTCAACAGGATACTTGCTATCGAGGAAGAAGCCATTACCAAGGCCAGCGCACTGGGGCTAACGATGTCCGAGATTCATGTGATTGAGGCAATAGGAACAGATGAGCCGAAATCCATGTCCGAAGTGGCATCAGACCTGGGAGTAACAGTAGGGACTCTCACTGCTTCAGTGAACCGCCTGGTATACAAGGGGCACGTAACCCGTTTTCGGTCTGACCGGGACCGCCGCGTGGTGCTGGTATCGCTCACGGACGATGGACGCCTCGCCTACTCAATCCACGACCACTTCCACAAACGCATGGTTGGCGGTATCCTCCGCAACCTGGATGAGGAGAGCCAAGATGCTGTCATCCTTGCAGCTGAGAAGCTGTATGAGTTCTTCCTCCGAGTGAAGGCCGAAGATATGCTGAAAGAAGAGTGAATCGAACACCAATCAGGACAAGCCGCCTCGAGAGCCCCCACATCACCCCCACATCACCCCCATTGACAGGAAGCGGTCCTCGCAATATACTTTGGCAAACGAATAGTTTGAATGCCAAAACATATTCCCCAATGATCTCCCCGCCGCGTTCCCCATCCAGCCTCCACTATGGGAAGCGTCGTGCGGGACATCGGAGGCATGGAGCGTGTACACAAAGATCTCGGGAACCGGCAGTGCGCTGCCTGAGAACCGCGTTACCAACCTCGACTTCGAGCGCCTCGTCGACACAACCGACGAATGGATAACCGCCCGCACAGGCATATCCGAGCGGCGCATATCCTCTGGGGAGAACACATCCGACTTCGCCGCGCGTGCTGCGGCGAACGCGCTATCGAGTGCAGGTATTGGCCCGCTCGATGTAGATCTGGTCATAGCCGCTACAGTCTCGCCCGACAGCTTCACCCCTACCGTGTCGTGTCAGGTCCAGAAAGCCCTGGGGCTTGCCGGAGCCACCTGCTTCGACCTATGGGCAGGATGCACCGGGTTCATCTTCGCCCTGATGACTGCCGATTCGCTGATCCGGTCGGGCGCGTTCAGCCACGCGCTGGTGATCGGCGCTGAAGTCCTCTCCAAGCTGGTAGACTGGACCGACCGCGGCACGTGTGTGCTGTTTGGAGATGGCGCCGGAGCTGTTGTGCTCAGCCAGTCTCCGAACCCCGGGGTTCTGGCTCACTTCACCGGGTCCGACGGCACTCGTGGCAGCGTCCTCTGCATAGACGGAATCCCCCTTGCTAATCCGTGGACCGCCGACCAGGCGCCGTCGCCACCGCACAGTGTCATCCGCATGGACGGGCAGGAGGTCTTCAAGTTTGCCGTTACCGCCATGCAACAATCCATACGACGCGTCTGCGAGCTCGCCGGCATAGACCTGGACGATGTTCCCTACATCATCCCACATCAGGCCAATAACAGGATCATCGAATCTGTGGCCGGCAGGATGAAGATTCCCCGTAGCCGTTTCTATACTAACTTGGACCGGCGTGGGAATACTTCCGCTGCCAGCATACCTATTGCGCTGGACGAGATGAACCGCGCCGGAGTGCTCAAACCCCAGATGCCGCTGGTGCTTGTGGGCTTTGGCGGCGGGCTAACGTGGGGCGCAAGCATGATCAGGTGGATACCCAGTTCCAGAGAAGGCTCATGAAAGTGAAAGACTGAGGAGGGTCTCAAGATGCCGTTTGACGAGTTGAAGGCGATAATCGTAGACCAGCTGGACACTGCCCCGGAGGATGTGTCCCTTGCGAGCAGTTTCACCGATGACCTCGGCGCCGACTCCCTCGACATGGTTGAGCTCATCATGGCGATTGAGGAGAAAATGGGAGTCCGCATCGAACAGAAGGAGGCAAGGAACCTGACTACCGTCGGAGATGTGTTGGCGTTCGTGGAGGCACAGAAGGCCTCCGAGATCGCCAGATGACTGTGGGGCGTCTCGGCCGGAGGCTGACGCGCCTCCTCGGAGTGAGATACCCCGTGATACAGGGCGGAATGGCCTGGGTGGCGGACGCGCAGCTTGCGGCTGCTGTCTCGAGCGCGGGTGGGCTGGGCATGATCGCCTCAGCCCACCTCACCCCCGATCAGCTCAGGGCCGAGATCCGCACAGCCCGAAGCATGACGGCTCAGCCCTTTGGCGTCAACATAGTACTTATGAGCCCGAATGCCGGCGAAGCGGCGCGGGTCTGCTGCGAAGAGCGTGTGTCTGTCGTTACCACCGGCGCCGGCCATCCCGGCGCGTTGGTGGATGAGCTTACCGCAGCCGGTATCATCGTCATCCCGGTGGTAGCTTCAACGGCCCAGGCAAAGCGGGCAGTGTCAGTCGGCGCGCACGCCGTCATCGCCGAAGGATACGAGGCAGGCGGGCACGTCGGCGAGCTGACCACTATGGCGCTGGTGCCGCAGGTTGTAGACGCGGTGGATGTGCCGGTGGTGGCAGCTGGCGGCATCGGGGACGGACGAGGGGCGGCGGCAGCCTTCTGCCTTGGCGCTTCCGGGGTGCAGTTGGGCACTGCGTTCGTGGTGGCCCGGGAGTGTACGGCACACTCCAACTACAAGCGCAAGGTGCTTGAGGCCGCTGACTCCGATACCCAAGTATCAGGCCGCAGCGTGGGGCACCCGGTCCGGGCCCTCAAGAACCGGTTCACCCGCGAGCTGGCCCGCCTAGAGCGCGAAGGGGCCGACCCGGACAAGGTAATGTCGCTGGGTGTCGGCAGCCTTGCCAGAGCAGTGCGCGACGGCGATGTGGAGCGGGGTTCTGTTATGGCAGGCCAGATCGCCGGGCTAGTGAGCGAGGAGAAGACCGCTTCGGAGATCGTAATCGGCATCATGCGGGAAGCCGAGGAGATCCTCGCGTCTATCACAGTCAAGGAGGATCGATATCCTTGAAGATAGCATATCTCTTCCCCGGCCAGGGCGCGCAGTACCCTGGCATGGGCAAGGAGTTGTACGACAAGTCCAAGGCAGCGCGCCGAGTCTTCCGCGCGGCCAGCAAGATCCTGGGATACAGCATGGAGAGCCTCTGCTTCGACGGAGACGATCGCATCAACCTCACCGAGTACACTCAGCCCGCAGTAGTCACAGCGAGCTGTGCGGCACTCGCCGCTGTCCGGGAGCAGCTCGGGTCGGACCTAGCGCCGGCCGCCGCTGCCGGCCTCAGCCTGGGAGAGTATTCTGCGCTGGTATGTGCGCGCGCTATGGGGCTCAAGCAAGCTATCGCCCTGGTACGCAAGCGCGGGCGTATCATGCAGGAAGCGTGCCCGCCCGGCGCGGGAGCAATGGCCACAGTGCTGGGCCTCGGCCGCGATGCAGTGCTCGAGGTGTGCCATGAGGCGCAAAGCGCCGGCGTTGTGGAGGCGGCCAATTTCAACTGCCCTGGGCAGATCGTGATCTCCGGCGATGCCAAGGCTGTGGGCCTCGCCTCTGAGATGGCGATGGCACGCGGCGCTCGCCGAGTGATACGGCTAAACGTGTCGGGCCCATTCCACTCCAGCCTGCTCCAACAGGCAGGCGCGCGTCTTAGGGATGAGCTTGACCATGTCAGGATCTCCAGACCCCGTATTCCTGTGTACTCCAACGTCACCGCCGGCCCATCCGCCGCCCCTGTGCCCCGAGCCATACGCGCACTGCTCGTAGAGCAGGTGGCAAGCCCAGTGCTATGGGAACAGACCATGGTGAACATGGCGAACGCTGGAGTAGATGCGTTCATCGAGATCGGCCCCGGCCGGACGCTGACCAATTTCGTCAAGAAGACTCTGCCGCAGGTCACAGTCATGAACGTGGAGGACTTGGCTTCACTGGACGCGCTGCGAGCGGCGGTCTCGCGTGCAGGCTCGGTTCGAGCGACGCCGGCGCTGGCCGCAGGAACTGTCGCCACTGCCGGCGCAGGCGTTGGAGGCGGTGTATGGTGAGGATACAGGAAGGCAGAGTTGCCCTGGTCACAGGCGGCGTACGCGGGATTGGACTGGCGATTGCGAGCAGGCTGGCGGCGGACGGCGCGTCGGTGGTCCTGAACTACCGGTCGTCGGACCCTGCAGTTGTGGAGAACGCAGTTGCCACCGTGTCGGCCGCGTCGTCCGGATCCGCGGCATCATCTGGCCTGGCCTGCAGCCGCGTATGCGCTTTCGCAGCCGATGTGTCGCGCCCCGACGAGGTCCGGCGAATGTGCGCCCAGGTCGCCTCGGAGTTCGGCCGCCTCGACGTGCTCGTGGCCAATGCCGGGATAGTCCGCGATGGTCTGGCCGTGTCCATGGAGCCTGAGTCCTTCACGGAGGTGCTTCAGACCAATCTAGTGGGCGCCTTCCTATGTGCGAAGGAAGCTGCCCGACTCATGCTCAAGCAGCGCAAGGGCAGGATCGTGTTGGTGTCGTCCATAGTCGGACTCGACGGCAATGCGGGCCAGGCCAACTACGCAGCCAGCAAGGCCGGTTTGGTGGGCCTGGCCAAATCGCTCGGGCGTGAGCTGGGGGCCAGAGGAATCACTGTCAACGTGGTAGCCCCAGGGTTCATCGAAACCGACATGACCGCGGCGCTGCCTGAGGAAATGCGCAATTCCTGCGCTGCCCGCGCGCCCCTGCGGCGGATCGGATCCCCCGCGGAAGTAGCTGCGGCAGTCGCCTTCCTCGCTTCCGACGAGGCGAGCTACATCACAGGCCAGGTCCTGCGCGTAGACGGAGGTCTCACCATGTGATCGACCCGCCGCGCCAGGCCATGCGGGCCTGACAGAGGTGTTCTTACTTGAGAAGACGAGTTGTAGTCACCGGTATGGGCGCGGTCACACCCCTGGGATGTGGATGGAACACATTCTGGGATGCTGCGCGCGCCGGACAATGTGGGATTGGGAGAATCGAGAGATTCGACCCAGCGCCCTCTTGCCCGGCAAGACTGGCCGGCCATGTCAGGGGATTCGACCCTGATCCGTATATCGACCGCAAAGACAGAAAGCGTATGGACCGCTTCACTCAGTACGCTGTGGTCGCTGCTGCTCAGGCCATGGAAGACGCCGGGCTGGCCGGCAACGCCGGCCGAAATCCCTACCCGCCCGAGCGCCTGGGCGTAGCTTTCAGTTCGGGCGTGGGCGGGGTGGAGACCTTCGAGGAGCAGCATACCCGATTCCTCGAGCGTGGGCCTGAATGGGTTAGCCCGTTCTTCGTGCCCATGATGATCGGGAACATGGCCGCGGGGAATATCGCCATAATGTTCAATGCCAAGGGCCCCAGTACGTGCCAGGTCACGGCGTGTGCTGCATCGGCTCATAGTATAGCGGACGCCTTTCGGCTCATAGCTGAAGGGCGAGCCGAAGCCATGATAGCCGGCGGCGCAGAGGCGGCCATCACCCCGCTGACGATCGCCGGATTCGCCAACATGCAGGCATTATCCACAAGCGACGACCCGGATGCCGCCCCCCGCCCCTTCGACCGACGGCGCGACGGTTTCGTTATGGGCGAAGGCGCCGGCGCCCTGGTGCTTGAGAGCCTAGATTCAGCGCTGGCACGCGGCGCCCGCGTATACGCGGAGATTGCCGGGTGCGGTTTCTCTACAGACGCTCATCATATCACCAGCCCCGCTCCTGGCGGCGAGGGAGCGGCCCGGGCTATGACAGAGGCCATGCGCGACGCTTCGGTTGCGCCACAAGACATCGACTACGTGAATGCTCACGGTACCGGCACTCCTTACAACGATTCTACTGAGACGCAGGCCATCAAGACCGCTCTGGGCGAACACGCCCACCGCGTGGCCATAAGCTCGACCAAGTCCATGATCGGCCACCTGCTCGGCGCGGCAGGCGCCGTGGAGGCCATTGCATGCATCGGCGCCATCATCGACGGGTTCGTCCATCCAACGATCCACTACGCACAGCCCGACCCTGAGTGCGACCTAGACTACGTTCCCAACCACGGACGCACACTCGAGGTTCGCACCGCCATCAGCAACTCGCTCGGATTCGGCGGGCACAACTGCTGCCTCGTGTTTAGGCGATGGGACGAACCTCCGGCCAATCCCATTCGGCTTCTCCCTCACAGAGAGCCCTTCGTGCTCGTAGACGAGATTGTGTCAGCAGAGCCCGGAGTGCAGGCGGTCGGCATCAAGCAGGTGCGTCCCGACGAATTCTGGGCTCCGGGGCACTTCCCCGGCCATCCCGTGATGCCCGGTGTCCTTATAGTCGAGGCAATGGCCCAGGTAGGTGCGGTGGCCCTTTTTCTGGGCATGCCGCAGCCAGACGGCAACGTTCTTCCGCTATTCGCAGGCGCCAACAACGTGCGGTTCCGCCGCCAGGTGTGTCCTGGAGACACCCTGACTATCGAGACTAGGATACTGCAGTCCTGGCGCAACTTCGGCCGTGCCCACTCCACCGCCCGTCTGCCCGACGGCGTGCTGGCAGCAGAGGCGGAGTTGCTGTTCGCCCTGGGAGAGGCGGAGTGCAAGCCGAACCCGGACGTGTTGAGCGCGGAGAAGAAACCGCGATGATAGCCTGCCTCCCATGCTGCTGCCCCCTCCCAATGAAGGCCCTGCTCGCGCAGGGCCTTCAGCACGCCCCTCACCCAACCCCTGACTGCTGTAGCTGGTACTACGCCCCCGAAGCTTGAAGCCGGCGTTTGCAGGATAACCAGCAGTGGACGTCAAATAGGGTTTACTCAGTGCCGATTGCACTGTAGGCAGGTCAGGCAGGTCAGTCTGGAGTGATATGAAACGAGAGTCATCATCATTGGCGCAGGCAAACTAGGATTTGAGCTTGCCAGCCGGCTGTGCCAGGAGAATCAAGACGTCGTTGTAGTGGACCGAGCAGCCGAGAGGCTGAGCGAGGTGGAGCGCAACCTGGACGTAATGGCGATCCATGGAAACGGGGCGTCTCTACGTGTTCTGGAACAAGCCGGGGTATCCGGCGCGTCACTTCTCATAGCCGTCACAGACTTGGACGAGGTCAACATGCTCTCATGCATGCTGGCCAAACAGGCAGGCGCACACACCACCATCGCACGGGTGCGCGACCCTGATTACGATACCGACCTCGCCTCGGACGGTACGTATCCCGGAGTGGACGTGACCATCAACCCCGACCACCAGGCCGCGGCGGATATCGCGCGTCTGGTCAAGAACCCTGATTCGTCGGAATTCGACTATCTCGCCGGCGGCAAGGTGCAGATTCTGTCGTACGTGGTCGAACCCGATTCGCCCGTAGCCCACACCCGCGTGCGTGAGTTGAACATCGCTACCGCCACATTAGTCGCTATCTTGCGCAACGGAGACGTGCTCATCCCCAGAGGCGACACCGCTATTCTTCCCGGCGACAAGGTGTTCGTCGTAGGCCGGCGGGGAGTACCCAGCGTATTCGGGTGGCGGGCCGGGCGCGAAGCTACACGTCTGCGCACAGTCAGCATAATCGGCGGTTCCAGCATCGGCTACTACATTGCACGAGCCATAGAGCCCCTGGCAGCTCACGGGGTACAGCTCAAGCTGTTCGAAAAAGACCATGACAGGTGCAGAGCGCTTGCAGAAGCATTCCCGCGCCTTACCGTGATTCAGGGCGATCCGTCCAATCTCGAGGTCCTGCACGACGAAAACGTCGAAAGTTCCGACGCAGCTGCGGTAGTAGGCGATAACGACCAGTCGAATCTGCTCACAGGCTATCTTCTGAAACGTATGGGCGTGCCTCGCGTGGTGGTGTCTTTGAAACGCACTGAGTACCTGCCTTTTACCGGTCCCATGGATCTTGATGCCACGGTAGTGCCGCGGGTAAGCGCGGCCGCTGCCATACTCAAGATCATCCGAGGAGATCATGTGCTCTCGCTCGCGCTGCTCAAGGAGGCCCGGGCAGAAGTGCTGGAGGTGCTGGCTTCGGAAGATTGCCCTGCATGCGGTATTCCCCTGCGCAATCTGGGAGTACCGGCAGGCGCCGTCATTGGCGTACTAGTCCGCGGTGGGCAAGTCATCGTGCCTCGCGGCGACACCGGAATACTCCCGGGCGACCATGTAATCGTGTTCACACTGGAATCGGCAAGAGAAGAGACAGCTCGCCTTTTCGAGCTGCGATAGAGGCGTATGCATTGAACATCAGATCAGTCATTGGCTCGGTCTCCCGCATTGTCGCCGTATTCGGGGCCTTGATGCTGGCGCCGGCTGCGGTATCGCTCCTGTTCGGCGAGTCCGACTGGACGGCCTTCCTTATCTCATCGATAGTGACTGCCGCCGTCGGCGTCGTCGGCGCGCTGCTCGCGGCGCCCGGAACCGACTGGCGAATCGGCAATCGCGAGGGCATGGCCATCACCACACTGGGATGGACGGCATGCGCCCTCTTCGGCGCCCTGCCGTTTCTGCTTGCCGGCTCTATGTCCACGCCGGCCGACGCCGTTTTCGAGACCATGTCGGGTCTCACCACTACCGGAGCCACGATCCTGCTGGACGTGGAGGCCCAGTCGCACGCGATTCTGTTCTGGAGATCCTTCCTTCACTGGCTCGGCGGCATGGGAATCGTCGTGCTCTCCATCGCCCTCCTGCCGGGCCTGCAAGTCGGAGGTTCTCAGCTGTTCCGGGCTGAAGTGCCCGGCCCGCTGCCGGACCGCCTTGAGCCGAGAATCCGCGAAACGGCACAGCGTCTCTGGGGGATATACACCCTGCTCACGGTGGGCGAGGCCGTGCTCCTGCGCCTTTTCGGGATGTCGCTGTTCGATGCCGTTACCCACGCGTTCGGCACTGTGGCCACAGGCGGATTCTCTACAGCAAACAAGAGCCTGGAAGCGTGGAATTCGCCGGCGATACATCTCACCGTAACGGCCTTCATGTTCCTGGCAGGCATGAACTTCACTCTGCACTACCGGGCGCTTCGCGGCAACTTCGAGCCCATAGCAAAGGATGATGAACTCAGGACCTACACCGGAATCGTGTTGGCCGCGATCGCCCTGATATCTCTGGATCTGCTGGCCCATTCCAATTACAGCCTCTGGAACACGCTGAGGCATTCATCCTTCCAAGTGGTATCAGTTATCACCACAACGGGCTTCACTACTGTAGACTACGACGTCTGGCCTCCCCTCAGCCGAGCGATCCTCCTGATTCTGATGTTCGTAGGCGGCTCGGGGGGATCTACCGGCGGGGCGATCAAAGTCGTCCGCATGAACGTACTCGCGAAGCATTCCATCAGGGAACTCAAGAGAGCCGTGTACCCGCGGCGAGTGACCGTGGTCAGGCTCAACGGCAAGGCAGTGCCTGAAGAAGTGTCCAGCGCAGTGCTGGCCTTTATCATTCTGTACCTGTCGGTGTTCCTGCTGTCGATGCTGGCCATGTCGGCCATGGGCCTGGACTTCATGAGCGCCGTAGGGGCCGTTGCGGCGACATTGGGCAACATCGGCCCGGGGTTCGGGTTGGTCGGGCCGACATGCAACTACTCCACTGTTCCGGCCGTAGGCAAGTGGCTGCTCTCCTTCTGCATGCTCGTGGGCAGGCTGGAAGTATACACAGTGCTCAGCCTATTGGTTCCGGGATTTTGGCGCAGATCGTAAGGGCCGGTCGCGAACGCGAACAGCGTACGCTGGCCGCCGTAAGTTGACTGGGAGGGGATCAAGTGACAGGATCCGCGTTGGCCCTCGTGATGGGCTCAGCGGTGGTGCATGCAACTTGGAACCTGGCTGCCAAGAAGTCCGGCGGCGGAATCGCCTACGTGTATCTGGTGGCGGTGTTCGGTAGCGTGTTCTGGGCTCCGCTGGGCATCTGGCTCATTCTGACCGGGCGAGCCATTGCTCCGGGAGCATCAGCGGTAGCAGCGTTCGTCTACATATCATGTGCGTCATTGCTGCACCTAGCTTACTTCGTCAGCCTACAGAAGGGTTATCAGTGCGGCGACCTGTCGCTTGTATACCCACTTGCCCGTGGCACAGGCCCGCTCATCTCCAGCATCCTGGCGATCATCTTGTATGGGGAACGTCCGTCTGTCCCGGCGTTCATGGGAGCGCTGCTCATCGCGGGCGGGGCTTTCTTCCTGGCCGGCGGCCGCGAAGGAGCTAACGGTATTGTCACAACGCCGGCCGGCGAGCCAACGACACCTGGAGAAGCAATGGATCCGGAACGCACGAGCGCGGGGCAGAGTTCCGCAATCTACTACGGGCTTCTCACCGGCGTGTTCATAGCCGCATACACCCTGTGGGACAAGTACGCGGTTTCCACAGGGGGAGTCAATCCTCTCTTCCTGGAATGGGGCACGTGCCTTGGGCGCCTCATCATGATGGGCCCCGGGTTCCTCCTCACTCCCATGAGGCGCGCATCGCTTGCCCAGGCGTGGCGCGATCAGCGAAGACCCGCCATGATCGTGGGCTTACTGTCGCCGGCATCATACATGATGGTCCTGTCCGCTCTGGCTGTGTCGCCTGTGACCTACATAGCGCCAACGCGGGAAATCAGCATTCTCCTGGGAACGTTAGCAGGAAGCCGGCTATTGCTGGAGGGAGACCACCGGGTACGCACGCGGCGCCTGATCGCGGCAACAGCGATGGCGCTCGGCGTCGTTGCGCTGGCCATCTGGTAGCTGATCACCAAAGGGCTGGGCGCCGCCCGGCAGCCTGGCAACGGCAGGCGCTCATCTCGCCGCTACAGACCGAACGCCATCGCCCGACCGACAAGATACAGCACCCACACGTGCGCCGGGTAGAACACGTAGAACAGGTACTTGGTGAAGCTGTTCTTCGGCCCACGTCGGCCATTGTACACAAGTATGAAGGGAATCGAAAACACCATCATCCACTGGTAGTCATAGTAAAGCAGTCGCTCTAGGTTGATCACGGGCGCCGCGGGCGACAACAGCAGCGGCATCGCCAGCGATACCAGGACGTACGCCACAGCCATTCTGGGCCGGTCGCCACGGAACAAGTAGAACACCAAAGTCAACGCGATGCCGTACAGGCCGGCCTCGCTGAACAGAGAGAGAAAGCTCACGGCTATCACCGCGGGTACGCCCAGGGCGCGGTTACCTGTGACGCGCGTCCGTTCAATCGCGCTCATCAGGCAGAGCGACAGAGCCAGCGACAAGAAGATGTTGTTGACAATGGGCGTGTGAACAGGCGGAAATCGATGCATAATGAGGCGCGTCCCGACGAACATGATTGCAGCCCAGATGAACATCCTGGCCGTGTAGCGCAACCTGCTTCGGGTGTGGTGGAACCCTTCCACCATGAAGAAGAAGATGGGCGCAACGATTCGGCCCAGCCACGTGAACCAGATAGGAGTGCCGGGGATAAAGTAGTAGATGTGGTCTAGGAGCATCAATCCCATGGCTAGCAGCTTGAGCTCAAATGCGTCCAGCCCTATCTTCATTGCCGGCCCTCCGACTTCTCGGCAGGCTCATCTGCCGTCTATCTATGGGTTCGCTATTCGCCTTCGGGTATCATCATACCTCCCGTCTCCCGGCGCCCGCCGGGAGGATGTTGAGCCCATTCAGAGATGGATCGGCAACGAAGAGATCACAAAATACCTTGGCTTTCTGATGTTTCCCCAATCGCTGGAGGAGACCACCGCCTTCGTCGAGAGGCAGCTAGTCAAGAAAGGCACGCCGGATGAAGGGGTCTTTGTCATCTCTCTCCGAGATGATCCCGGCCTAGAGTACATGGGGGCTGTAGGCTTTCACGGGATAAGCTGGCGCGACCGCCACTGCGAACTCGGGATAGTCATAGGCCGCGAAGACCTGCTGGGTCAGGGTTTGGGCACAGAAGCCATACGACTTGCTCTAGGCTTCGCCTTCAACTTCCTCAACATGCACAAAGTGAACCTGACGGTGTTTGAGTACAATGAGCGCGGCTACAGATGCTACCTTAAGTGCGGCTTCAAAGAGGAAGGCCGCATCAGGGAGCAGCGGTTCTACAATGGACGCTACTGGGATGTCATCATGATGGGCATCACCCGCGAGGAGTTCGCCGCTGGCGCGCACTCTGAATCATACTGCGTCAAACGGTCATAGCAGCTCACGCGGACGTACCCCCATTGATCTGCGGCGCTGCTCAACAGCAGTCCAGATAAGGTCACGAACCTTCCGGGGGTCTCGAATGCCCATCAACTGAAACGAGGGCGTGGACGGATCGGTGGAGATAATCTCGATCTGCCCGATGCCAATCATCCGGTCCGAAAGCCCTTGCGTAAGGCGGATATCCTTCACTCGCGCAAGGTCGATTTGCTCTTCTCTCCGTCCGAGCACTCCCGCCTGGATAATCAGACGCTTGGTAGTCAGAGTGTACCGGGTGTTCGTAGTCCACTCCTTCAAATAGGGCTTTCCTTCCCACAACACATGCTCCAGCCGGCGTGCTTCCTCTGTCGCCGATCGCGGCTGCGCCTGCGAGGGCCGGCCTGAGGCATTGATCCTCTCCAGCTGTGCACCGCACCTGCTACAGAACTTAGAACCCGCATCGAACTGCGCTCCGCATTCGGGGCAATAAGGCAATAATGACACCTCCCCCTCCAGTCGGTTCAATACTATACGAGTCCGGTTCCTTTATCAAACCTCCTCTGCTATGTCATCGGCAGACAACCACGTGCACGGAGCGCGCCATTGTGGAGGATTATTGCTAAATTTGATGAATTCAACCGGCGATAGATGGAAGGATGAGGTCGCATGCACGTGTACGTCGCGAGGCAACCCAT